>JABGVR010000088.1 GCA_018645985.1 Hellea sp.
TTAGCCATTCCCATTACCATCGTGGAGCCTTGACTATGTTCAGTTACCCCTAATCCATAATATATTGCCGAATTTTTTTGCGTCGCAAATAACCGTCCAGCACCGACAATATCTTCGACTGGAACTCCAGTGATTATAGATACTGCTTCAGGGCTGTTAACTGGGTTTAAAATTTGTTTTTCCCAGGCTTTATAGCTATCACTCTCACAACGGCTTTTAATGAACTCTTCATCAATAAGCCCTTCTGAAACCGCGACATGTGCTAATCCATTTATTAATGCGACATTAGTTCCAGGCTGCAATTGCAAATGATAATCTGCTTTTATATGAGGAGATCTTACTAAGTCTATTCCTCTTGGATCTGCTACAATTAACCTAGCCCCTTGACGAAGTCTTTTTTTCATTTGAGAGCCAAATACGGGATGAGCATCTGTTGGGTTAGAACCAATAACTAGTATACAGTCAGAATCCATAACAGAGTCAAAGTTTTGTGTTCCAGCACTTTCACCAAAGGTTTGCTTTAATCCGTATCCAGTAGGCGAATGGCATACCCTTGCGCATGTATCGACATTGTTATTGCCAAATCCCTGTCTGATGAGCCTTTGAACAAGCCATACTTCTTCATTCGTACATCTGGACGAAGTAATTCCACCGATGGACTTTATACCATATATTTTTTGCGCAGACTTAAGTCCTTTAGCTGCGAATTCATAAGCTTCTTCCCATGAAACCGTTCTCCAAGGATCCGTTATTTTTTCTCGTATCATAGGCTCTGTAATACGGTCTCCATGAGTTGCATATCCATATGCAAATCTACCTTTCACGCAAGAATGTCCATGATTTGCTTTTCCATCTTTCCAAGGCACCATGCGTATCACTTCGCCAGATTTGATTTCAGCTTTAAAAGAACACCCCACGCCGCAATAAGCACATGTTGTTAAGACAGTTTCATCTGGCATACCTTTTTCAATAACAGACTTTTCCTGCAATGAAGTTGTTGGGCAGGCTTGAACACATGCGCCACATGATACACACTCTGACTCCATGAATGACTCATTCATTGAAGCTGCTACTTTAGATTTAAAACCTCTATTCTCAACCGTGAGTGCCAGCGTTCCCTGCACCTCATCACATGCACGGACACAACGCGAACATAAGATGCACTTACTTTCATCAAAAACAAAATAAGGGTTAGTATCATCTACTACAGAATTAAGATGTGAGTCTCCGGCCAAACCATATCTTACACTTACAACACCTGTTTCTTCAATCATCTTAAAAAATTCACTCTCTTTCGCGCCAGGCTTAGATAAAGCATCTACAGGATGATCAGAGAGATAAAGCTCCATAACACCTTTTCTGATTTTTGTTATTTGGTCGTTCTTAGTTACTACATTCATACCATTTTCTACAGGAGTAGTGCATGAAGCAGGCGTTCCCCTTTTACCCTCAATAGTGCAAACACACAGTCTACAAGATCCAAAGGCATTCAAATTATCACTTGCACATAATTTAGGAATTTTAATACCGGCTTCAGCGGCAGCCCTCATAACTGATGTCCCTTCAGGAACAGAAATATCAGCTCCATCCACTGTCAATGTTACCTGTTTGTTGGCTGTCACCTTGGGTGTGCCAAAATCAACTTCTGTCAATAAGGCCATATGAACGCTCCTAAGACACTACTATTGGGTTATTAAATTCATTGGGAAATAATCGCATTGCGGTCCTTACTGGCATCGGAGTTAATCCGCCCATCGCGCAAAGAGACGCCTCTTCCATCAAATCACATAAATCATCAAGTATTTGAATATTTTCTTCAATATTTTCTCCCGATGCTATTTTATCTAGTGTTTCTTTGCCACGCACTGAACCAATTCTACATGGTGTGCACTTTCCGCAAGATTCAATCTCACAAAACTCCATGGCATAACGTGCTAAATTCAGCATGTTTGCAGTATCATTAAAAACAACTAACCCACCATGACCAAGCATTGTTTTTGCTTCAGCCAAAGTTTCATATCCCATAGCCACATCAAAGTTTTCTGGGGTAATATATCCTCCAAGCGGACCACCGGCTTGGACAGCTTTTATTTGCCTTCCCGACTTAGTCCCTCCACCGAAACCATTTATTAAATCTTCCATTGAAACTCCAAAAGCTTTTTCAACTAGCCCGCCTCGATTAATATCCCCAGCCAACTGGAATGGCTGAGTTCCTTTTGAACGCCCTTCTCCAAAATTAGCATAAGAGTTAGCACCATGAGCTAAAATAAACGGTACTGAACCTAGAGTCAGTACATTATTTACTATTGTGGGCTTTCCAAACATACCACTTATAGCTGGTATAGGTGGCTTAACCTTAACTTGGCCACGTTTACCCTCAAGACTCTCAAGCATTGAACTTTCTTCACCACAAATATATGCACCAGCGCCAATTCTTACTGATAATTCAAAGTTAGTCTCTGTGTCATTGATATTATCTCCTAACCAACCTGCATCTTCCATAATAACAATAGCACTTTTCAATGTACTGATAGCATGCGGGTATTCAGACCTTACATATATATAACCTTTATCAGCTCCGATGGCCCTTGCACCTATTATCATTCCCTCAATTAAGGAGAAAGGGTCACCCTCCATTAGCATCCTATCAGCAAATGTTCCGCTGTCACCTTCATCAGCATTTGCACAAATATATTTTTGTCCTTTAGGCTGGGCACCAGCAGTCTCCCATTTTATTCCAGTTGGAAAACCAGCTCCGCCCCTGCCTCGTAAACCTGAACTTTTAATTATATCAACAATTTCATCTGACTGCATACTCAACGCGTTTTTTAAACCCAATAGCCCCCCATTGGCTTGATAGTCATTCAAATCTAATGGATCTATTTTTCCTACTCGGGCAAAAGTTAATCTTTCTTGATTGGCAAAGTAAGGAATTTCTTCCGTGATTCCATTCAATAATGGATGATCACCGCCCTCAAGAAAATTAGACGCGAATAATGAATTTATATCTTCTACGCTAACAGGGCCATATGCAACACGTCCTTTTGGTGTTTCCACTTCAACCAATGGTTCAAGCCAAAGCATGCCCCTAGAGCCATTACGGATGATGTTAACTTTACCCTTCGAATGTTTCAGAATAGCATTTGCCACATCGTCTGCGCCAACAGATAAAGCTGCTGCATCACACGGAACATAAACATTAACTATCATTGCTCCTTTACCCCTTTTGTAGAAGCTATCATTTTTTGAACTGCTTTAAGGGTAACTCGGCCATATAAATCATTTTTATAAAGCACTGCAGGACCAAGAGCGCAGTTCCCAAGGCAAAAAATGGTTTCTAAAGATACCTTACCTCCCCCATTGTCCATTTTTATATCATAGTAACTTTCTACATCTGCAATCAATTTATCAACATCCACAGCCTGACAAGCCTCAGCGCGGCAAATCTTAATTACATTTTCTGCTTGCTTTTCTTTCTTAAAGTCATGGTAAAAACTTACAACTCCGTGCACCTCTGCACGGGATAAATTTAAAGACTTCGATACAGTACGTAAAACCCTATCAGATAAAAACCCCTCCTGCACTTGAATTTCATGTAGAATTTCGAGAAGTTCATCAGGTTTATTCTGATGCTCACTGCACACTTTTTTTGCGAAAACATGATCAATCGTATTTAAAAGCGTAGTCACTTTAAGTCCTCTTTTTTCCTGCTATACTTTGCAATCGTATTAATACCAAAACAAAATAAACCACATTTAAAGTTGATATATTTATACATTAGTACCTCTAATAGTAATCAAAAGTTAAAAATTAATTCTCCTTGGTGCAATGGATATTTTTAGAAAGTCTCATTACGAAGTTCAGGGACTCAGCTGAAGTTATTTATATCAACTAAAAAAGACGCTTAAACTCTGCTATTAAAAGAGCAAACAACGGCAAAATTAACTTGTAACTTCATTTCTGGTATGCACATAGTTATATTCAGAAAACTACTCTTTCAATAAATACAAGTACATAAGTTATGCAAGAAACCGTAGACTTTGAAAATGAATGTAAAGCACTAGAGGCTCTTCTAATTAAACTTAAGGACCATGATTATAATACCGAGACGCAGTTCAAAACTTGGACTATTTTTGACATTTTAGCACATTTACATCTTTGGAATATGGCAGCCATTTGGACATTGAACGAACCACATAAATTTGATCAATTAATGGTTGAAGTCATAAAAGTATTTCAAGGAGGGCAGACCCATCAAAAATTACAAAAAGAATGGTGTAAGAAATTAAAATTGAACTCCGGGGAATGTCTCTTTCATGCATGGCAAAATGGATACAAACAAGTTGTTGAGCACTTTATGGTTGCAAACCCTCAGAAACGTGTGAAATGGGGCGGTCCTGACATGTCAGTAAAAAGCTGCATAATCGCAAGGCAAATGGAAACATGGGCTCACTCACAAGCAATATTCGATATACTAGGGATGGACAGAGTTAATACAGATAGCTTGAAAAATGTGGCACATATCGGGGTTACAACCTATTCATGGTCATTCAGGGTAAAGGAATTAACACCCCCAAACCCAAAACCATACGTTAGACTAACATCTCCGAGTGGAAAAATATGGGAATGGAATGAGCCACAGAATAATAATAAAATAACAGGTCTCGCAGAAGAATTCAGCCAAGTAGTTACTCAATGCAGAAACATTAAGGACACAAATTTAAAGTGTTATGGACATACTGCCTCAACTTGGATGACCATAGCTCAATGTTTTGCAGGAGTTTCTGAGGTTCCACCTGCTAAAGGCAGCAGAAATAAAATCAATAAATAAAAGGAAAGTATATCATGAAAGCTCTAAATATTCATGAGTTCAAATCATATAAAAGACAAAAGATTGAAGAGTTGCCATCGCCAAAGTTACGGGCAGGACATTTACGTATTTCAGTCGCAGCTGCTGGTTTAAATTTTCCTGATATATTAATGGCAGAAGGGAAATACCAGATAAAACCTCCCTTCCCGTTTATTCCGGGATCAGAATGCTCTGGAACAATTACTGAGGTTTCAGATGATGTAGAACACCTTAAAGTAGGTGATAAAGTGGCGGCAATGGTAATGAACGGAGCATTCGCAACTGAAGTAGTATGTTCTTCAAATTTAGTATGGAAAATTGGAACCATACCCTTCGATAAGGCAGCTGGCATAGCGTTAGTCTATGGCACCTCTTATTACGCTTTGAAACAACGGGCAAAACTAAAAAAAGGCGACACTTTACTTGTACTAGGGGCAGCTGGGGGCGTTGGCTTGGCGGCAGTGGAGCTTGGAAAAGCGATGGGCGCAAATGTGATTGCAGCAGCATCAACAAATGAAAAACTACAAATTTGTAAAATACACGGAGCAGATGAGCTAATTAATTACTCCGATGAAGACCTAAAAAGACGTGTCAAAGAGCTAGGCGGTTGCGATGTAATATATGATCCAATTGGTGATAAATATTCAGAACCGGCAATGCGTACGTTAAAATGGTATGGACGTTATCTCGTTATTGGCTTTGCCGCAGGGGAGATACCCAAAATACCTCTAAATTTAGCCCTTTTAAAGTCTATCGATATACGTGGTGTATTTTGGGGAGCATGGACGGCAAGATATCCAAAAGATCACCAAACCAACATGAAGGAAATACTTTCCTATTATGCTTCAGGAAAAATAAACCCGCGTATAAGCAATAGCTATAGTCTAGATAATTTTGACTTAGCTTTTGATGAACTTACGAGCAGAAAGGCCATGGGAAAAGTAATAATTAAGATGATTTAATTTATTACTTTAAATGATTGATATTATTAAAATTTCTTTGCCTGTACTATATGAGCTTCTATAATATTTTCTCCAAGCAGCTTGATTGCTTCCACACGGTGCAGTCCCTCTTGCAATACATATCTTCCCTTGCCTGCTCTGACATATACCGGTGTCTCCATTCCATTTTCAAGTATGTCCTCTGCTAAGGGTAAAACCTTTTCTTCATTTAAAGTTTTTCTTTTAGCAGCTGGTATGTAGATCTTATCAATAGGTATGTCGACAATGCGCATTGTGGTACTCCTCTGTTATTAAAGCTAGCGATTAATAGGTGTTTATGCAATGAGGATATTATGAAATACAGCTTTGCACCAAATGTTCCAGTAACACTTCCAGTCGCGAATTCTCATGAAAATTTTCCTGTGAGAAGAATATACTGTGTTGGGAAAAATTATGCCGACCATATTGTAGAAATGGGGGGCAACGCAAAGCGTGATGAGCCCGTTTTTTTCACTAAATCAGCTCAAACAATAGTTAAGAATTATTCAAAAATTCCTTATCCAAGAAACACTACTAACTTACATTATGAGGTCGAACTAGTTGTAGCCATTGGACCTAATGGAATTTTTGGTTATTCTGTAGGTCTCGACATGACAAGAAGGGACGTGCAAAAAATCGCAAAGTCTAAAGGCGGTCCTTGGTCAAGAGCTAAAAACTTTCCGAATTCAGCAGTATGCTCTAATATTACCCCAAGCGATCAAGTAAAAATACAAAATGCTGAAATTAAATTACTTAAAAACAACGAAATTGTACAAAAATCGAACATATCTAAATTAATTTGGTCTATAAATGAAATCATTTCTTACCTAAAACATGATATGGATTTAAAAGAAGGCGATCTTATCTACACAGGAACTCCCGCAGGCGTGGGGGCAGTCTTACCGGGGGATATTCTTTTAGGTCAAATAGATGGACTTGAGGAAATAAATGTAGAGTTTGTATAACTCTTAACCATAAATTATCAACAATACATAAATTAAAGAACCTAAAAATAAAGAAACAATTGTTTTTTTTCTGTAAATTTTCGACATTAAGCCAACCAAAATCCCACCTAAGACAACAGTAAAAAGTAAAAGCGCAACTAACTTATGATAACTTCGCAGTATTTTTGGACCATGACCTTTATGGATTTCCATCATTGCTTTTTGGAAGTTAGGTGTAACCAATTCAGCTTTTAGTTCGTTATTTGAAATCTTGAAAGATACATATTGCCTTGAGGTTGGACGCGTTTGAGCCGAGGTGCCTCTATTTTTAAGGTATTCGAAATCGTGATTTACTCCAACGGACTTTAATAGAGTCCTCACATCCGCTTCAATTGTTTTACTGTTAAAGTCTAAACTTGAGTTCTCAGTTAATATTATGGGTTGAATATCTTGCTTTTCCCCCCCTCCTACCATGTGGAGACCACCAGTGATTGCAACTAGAATAAAAGCAGGTGCCATGAAACCTGCTACTAATAAATGAAATAATATAAGAATTTTCCTAAACTTTAAGTTATCCATCATTTCACCTCATAAAAGCCTATATGTTAATTATGATTATTATCTAATTCTTCCAAAGTAGTACATAAAAAAAACCTAATTAGTGCATCTAAGCCAAAAAGTAATGAAATTATAACTTTTTATACCATTAATGCTTGCTACACCTCACTCTTTTCGCTAGTCCCGCCAACGGAGACGTGGCCGAGTGGTTGAAGGCGCTCCCCTGCTAAGGGAGTATGGGTCATAAGCCCATCGAGGGTTCGAATCCCTTCGTCTCCGCCATCAACTTAAATTAAGTGATTAATCTCCATATACATTATTAAATTAACCCCTTATTTGTTTAGGTACATAAATTGCATGCCGAGCAAATCCCGGCAATCTATATTTATTCGGGTGTTTTAAAATCTTTAATTCATTGTCTAGCCATTTTCTGTGCCCCTGGATACATTCCAACAAGCTCATATCGGATTCAGGGCTACACAAAACATCCTCTATCCAGTAATCTAAAACGCTTATCTGGCTTTCAAGCCACTCAATTGTATCTATTTTTGATTTTACTTTTAACATTTATTTTTCACCTATATAATATATATAATATACTAGTTGTGAATGACTTGCAGTTGCATTATAGTTAGTATAAATGAGAATGACTTGCAACAATAAATATTATTATTTCTAAGTAATAAGAATTATTGATATATCATATGATATGAATTAGATTAGGTAAAATTTATAAA
>JABGVR010000089.1 GCA_018645985.1 Hellea sp.
CACAAAGCCAATACGTTTAGTTACTTTGCAACAGATTATATTAGATGTTCTTGCTAGTCGTTCTGATGAAACTATTGGTGAGTTCTCACCAGTTCTTAAAGAATTATTTGAAACTCTTGGCCATGAGAAAGCCTTGGGAGTTTCGTGGATATTTTTTGAAGAATTGGAACAGTTTATTAATCAGTGCAATCAGGGTATTTTTTCGCATGATAATCATGCACTGGCGGAGGCTGCCCATAAAATAAAAGGTGCCGCAGCTATGTTGGGGCTAGACCTGTTAGAAACGACATTTGCTCAACTGGAAAGTGATGCTCACAAAGATAATATCAGAGATTTAAATAATCGCATTCAAAGTCTTGAACATGTTGCAAAGCAGTCAGAAGCTATGTTTATTCATTATGTTTCGTTGAATGTAAAATAGCCACATCTAGGTATTGTGACCTATTCCTTAGATTGTAGTATCTTTCGTATGGAAGAATTCCTTCAGAATATCATTATCATTTTAAAGATGTGTGCATAATTTGTACATTTTTAATATTGTTAACTATTAATAAAAAGGATACTTGCATATACTAATGTATTGTAAATTAGAATTTTATTACGAATAAGAGCTTATGTTTGAAAACCCTCAACTCTCTAATTTTTTTTGGTTCTCAATGAGCATAGCCTATGCATTTTGCTTTTCTGCATTGTATACATATTCAACAGTCCCAGAATATACACTTGAAGTCTATAATAATGCTCAGATTAACATAACGATGAAACTCGCAACTGTTCGCTTGGTAATTGTGGCAACAGCTTTGTTGGCATATCCTATAATCCTATTTAGGTTTTTTAAATATGCAAAGTACTTTACAGTTGCATTAACTGCATGGGCAGTAACCATATATATTGATGATATTTTTGTATTATCAGAAATTATTAAATACCCAGAAAGTGGATTAATTTCTTCAATACAATCACTTCGCCCGATCTTGATTGCTAGTCTGCTTTGGATGAGTGTTGAACTCACATATCACCCTCTGAGAATTAATTTATATTATGAAAAATAAAAAAATAAACGATCTTGGATTATCAACCATATTGGGGAATGCATCAGATGAGCACTCAAATGATAAAAAATATGTTGTTCAATCCTCTACTTTTAGACTGACATTTAGTTTTATAAATTTATACGCTCTAATACTTATGGCATTATTTTTTATTATAAAAGGTAATCTTGTCGAAGGTATCAATAATAATTTCCTTGAAACAGGATTTTCATCTGTTTTAAACGCTAGGGCGATATTACTGCTTCTACTTCTGATATCTTTAAATATTTCAGCTTATTTTAATTATGGATTTAAGTATGTCTGTCTAATTCTATTGGCTTATATGATCAACAGTGCAATTGATAATGCAGTGCTTTTTTCCGGCTTCATGCACATAACTGACAGGCCATATTTCTCAGCATTTAGTGCCACTAGGCCCTTGTTTATCATTGCATTATTTTGGGTTCTGTTAATTCATAAAGATAATAAAAAAGCGGTTAAAAGTGTATAATTTCTTATAATTCTGTTGTTTTATTAAATTTTCACCAACACTTTGGATATATTTTTCAACTAGATACTCATTTAGGGGTGTGTTCGTGTCTGTCTAGTTCATTGATAAACCAGTAGCCTGAGTTCTAGTGACTGCATCAGTAAGTAATTGTAATGGAGATTTGGTCACTGTAATCCCCTTGGGGCACCATTTGCGCTGACGGAATGCTACCATAAACTGTAAGTGTTTGAGAGGCGCCAGTTCCGGTAAGCGCAACGCCTGTGAGTGCCGTATTACCCCAAACCGTTTCACCAGAGACATCTGAATAAATTTGATAGTCTAGATACTTGCCTGGTCCAGCAGTCATTCGGCGAACTGGCGCATTAGTCGAACCTGATCCCGCGGAAGCACCTGCATTCATAGTGATGAGAGCTGCTGCGCCTGAGGTGCAGGTTGAAATTACCGTTGCCTTTGCCTTAAGGGCGATTGAAGCATTAGCGCCAACACCATCATAGGCTCCGAACGCCATTGATGAGGTGTTCATGGAGCAGGAATAAATAACTGATACGCCAACGTTCATCATTGCAGTTACTCTGTCAGCGTTGCTGTGGGGACCAAGAATAAAGGACCCAAGTGCTATGGCTGATACGATCGACCGTTTAAGAGTATTTTGGTTGTATTTGGTTTTCATAATCCGTCTATTTTATTAAAAGCATATATCTTGAAACTATTAATTGAAGTTGCTAAATCAATTATTTGCCTTTGTTGAATGCATTCAAGATTTCCCATGATTTGATAGGTAAGGGCTATCCAAAAACATTATCTTATATCGCCAGATGCTTCTGTAATTAGTGATAACTCTTTGTAGGAATAAGCCTTTAATCCAATCTCCTTTAGTATAGGTGTATATACTAAAGACGATTGATGTATGTACTTTTTTTTTGATTTCTACACCACTACCTCAAGATAGAAGCTGTCGATACTGTTAAAAATCATTCAGTGGATAGTTACTCCTGTCCTACGCAGGAGGCTGCATTTTAAAGAAAAAGGAAAAAATTATGAAATCAAAATTTAACCAAAGCAATATCAAACTTGCAATAGTATCGGCAATCGTAGTTGGCTCTGCTGGCATTAGCACTGCTAGTTATGCAACAACATCAATAGATGGTGACATGACTGTTCAAACGACGGTTGAGACTGGATGTACAGTTACTGCTCCAACATTGACTTTTGCTAATTATACAGGATTAGAAATAACTGGTACTGCTAACATAACATCTAACTGTACAAATGGTGGATTGGTGGTCATTACGTTAGATGATGGATCGTACCCTGATACTGGTGATGAAGCTACAAACCCGAATCGTCAAATGTGGATTGGCTCTGGTGAAGAAGAAGCTGATTTTATATCTTATAATATATATACTGACTCTAATAAAGGCACTGAATGGGGTACTGGCGCAGACAATGATGTTCACGTTTCTGGAACTGGTTCAAATGAAACAACAGCTGTTACTGCTGTCATTCCGGCTGGCGAGACTTCGAAAGCAGGGACTTACACTGACACCGTCAAAGTTACATTGACTTATTGATGTTAACAA
>JABGVR010000011.1 GCA_018645985.1 Hellea sp.
CTCAATAAACATATATTCTTGGCATATAACTGCATAAATATTTCTTGTAACTGATCCAAACGGCAACTACCTACTTCTTTTTTCTCTCTCCGTAGTGCTTCAATAATTAATTTCCTTGCACCGTAACCAACATTTTTACGTGCTTCTTTAAAGTTTGTTTTAGGTAGGTTCTCAAGTGCTATAACCTCATTTAGAACCCTGATAAGATCCGGTGCAGTATCTATAAGAGTTCCGTCAAGGTCAAAGCAAATGGAAATATTTTGAAGATTTTTCATATATTTCCTATAAATAGAATCGCGTTCTTAGTTATCATGGTTTAATGCTAAAATAAGTCAACGCCGTCGAATCATCTAGGAGAGTGCTTTATGGTCCATAAGAGAGCTGCTATTATATTAGCTGCAGGTAAATCCTCACGTATGAACTCTTCGCTGTCAAAGGTCCTGCATTGTGTTGGAGGTCAATCTATGCTTGCATGGTCCGCATCTTTGGCTCGGGCGGCAAATGTTTCAAGAGCAATATGTGTTGTTGGTAGTGATAATGATGATGTTAAAGAAGCTGCAAAAAACCTTGGTCTTGACATTGCTATTCAACAACAACAACTGGGGACAGCAAACGCTGTCATGGCAGCTGAAGAAATACTAGGAGATTTTTCTGGTAATATTGTGGTTTTATATGCAGATACTCCACTAATTCAGATAGAAACACTAGAAAAAGTCTTTACTAGTCTCGAGAATAAATCTTCAGCTGTGGTTTTAGGTTTTGATACAAGTGAACCGAATAGTTATGGAAGGTTGATAACTGAGGGGGATAGGTTAACTGCGATTGTTGAAGCTAAAGAGGCTAGCCCTGATCAACTTTCAATAAGCCTCTGTAATAGCGGTATAATAGCATTTTCCTCAGAGGAAATTCATGAAACCCTCAAAAAAATTAATAATGATAATATCAAAGGTGAATATTACCTTACTGATATGATAAAAATTATGTCTGAAGAGGGAAAGGTCTCAACTTTTGTTATGGCCCCTCAGCATGAGGTTTTAGGTGTTAATTCAAGAAAAGACCTAGCCTTAGCCGAAAATTCTTTCCAAGCCCTAATGAGAAATAATGCAATGGAGGCAGGCGTTACTTTGCGAGACCCATCGTCGGTTTATTTCTCGTATGATACAATTATTGAAAGAGATGCAGATATAGCTGCAAACGTTGTATTTGGGCTTGATGTTAAGATTTCTACAGGAGCAATTATTTATCCTTTTTGTGATATCGAAGGGTCATTTATATCAGAAGGATCCAAAGTAGGCCCCTTTGCAAGACTTCGACGGGGTTCCGTTTTGGGCAAGAATACCAAAGTAGGAAATTTTGTTGAAACTAAGAATGTTCAAATAAATGAAGGAACTAAGGTCAATCACTTGTCATATATAGGTGATGCAGAAATTGGTGAAAACTGTAATATAGGTGCCGGAACAATAACATGTAACTATGATGGTTACAAAAAGTATAAAACCATAATAGGAAAAAATGTTTTTGTTGGTACTAATTCATCTTTAGTTGCACCAATAAAAATTGGTGACCAGGCATTTTTAGGAAGCGGAGGTGTAATAACTGACGATGTACCCTCAGGTTCACTCGCTTTAGCAAGGGCAAAGCAAGTCATTAAAATAGATTGGGCGCATAGATTCCGAAAAGCACAAATAAAAAGAAAGAAAAGTAACTAATGCTAATCACTAAGGAAAACGCTGCTCTTGCTGCACTAGAGTATATTGAAGATGGGATGACCTTAGGCTTAGGATCGGGTTCTACAGCAGAGATATTTATAAAACATTTAGGTTTGCTAGTAGCAGATGGAATGAAAATTATAGGGGTTCCAACATCAAAACGGACAGAGGCTGTAGCAATTGAAAATGGAATACCTTTAATTGAGCCAGATAAAGTAAGTAGTATTCAATTGACAATTGATGGAGCTGATGAGGTTGACCCAGGATTTTCACTTATTAAGGGTGGAGGTGCTTGTTTGCTTCGAGAAAAAATAATCGCTCATGCCTCTGATAAAATGATTGTGATAGCAGATGAAAGTAAGATTGTTGATATTTTAGGCGAATATCCATTGCCAATTGAAGTAGATCCTTTTGCAATGCCTCTCACTGCTGAAAAAATATATAATGCATTAGTTAACAGTGGTTGTGAAAGTGCCGTAACTGTTTTGAGGCAAAACATAAATGGCGGTGGTCCATTAATAACTGATGGTGGTCATTTTTTACTTGATTGTAATTGTAAAAAAATCCCAGACCCTGCGGAAACAGCTTTGCTGTTATCAAAAATTCCTGGTGTAATGGAACATGGCCTATTCGTAGATCTTGCAAGTATAATTATTGTAGGCTTTGAAAACCATGCCAAAGTTATGGAAAAAACTAAGGAATAAAATACCAATGTCAAAATTTGATTATGATCTCTTTGTAATAGGTGCAGGTTCTGGAGGTGTTCGCGCTGCTAGGCTAGCTGCGCAAATGGGGAAGAAAGTGGCTGTTGCCGAAGAAAGTAAACCAGGGGGGACCTGCGTAGTTAGAGGATGTGTACCAAAAAAATATTTAGTTTACGGAGCGGAATACGGCTCTTCTATTGAATCAAGCAGAAAGTATGGGTGGTCATATGAAAATTTAGATTTTAACTGGGAAAAGTTAAGAGACTCCATTCAAAAAGAGGTGGATCGTTTATCAAACATCTATTCTAATATTTTAAAAAAAAATGGTGCAGATGTATATAACGAACGTGCTGAGTTTATTGATAAAAATACAGTGATGTTAACATCAAGTAAGAAAAAAATTTCCGCTAATAGAATACTGATTGCTGTTGGTGGTCAGCCCTGGTCTCCTGATATACCAGGCGTAGAACATGCAATAATTTCTGATGATGCCTTTGTTCTTGAGAGATTACCGTCGTCGATTTTGATAATAGGTGGTGGTTATATAGCCTCAGAATTTGCAAGCATTTTTTCCGGGCTTGGGGTGAAAACTACCCAGGCATATAGAGGTGAACATTTACTAAATGGTTTTGATGAAGATATTCGACGTCATGTAGGAAGTCATCAGAAAGCTAATGGTATTGACGTTCGCTTTAATATTTCACCCATAAAAATTAATGTAGATGGTAATTCTTACGTCACGCATTTTGATGATGGTAGTATAATTACTGCTGACTTGGTATTCATGGCGACCGGACGCCGACCCTACACCTCAAAGTTAGGACTCGAGAGGGTGGGTGTAAAAACTGATACCCTAGGAAGCATTATTGTAGATGAATTTTCTAAAACTAATGCTGAAAATATATATGCAGTTGGCGACGTAACTAATCGAATAAACTTAACTCCAGTGGCTATTCGGGAGGCACAGGCATTTGTCGAAACTATTTATGGGTCAAGGCCACTAGAATATGACCACAGAAATATAGCAAGTGCTGTTTTTACGCGTCCTCCCATTGGGGTGGTAGGTTTGAATGAGGCCCAGGCAAGAGAGGTCTATGGTGATAATATTATAGTTTATGAAACAACCTTTCGTCCAATGAAGAATATTCTTAGCGGAAAGGAAGAGAAGTGTTTTATAAAATTAATAACTGAAGCAACAGGTGAAAAAATTATAGGAATCCATATGATTGGGGATGACAGTCCGGAAATTATTCAAATTCTAGGTATTTGTGTAAAATCTGGCTTAACAAAGACTGATTTTGATAACACTTGTGCTGTTCACCCAACGTTAGCAGAAGAAATAGTAACTTTAAGACCAAGAGTTTAAATTTAGTCCATTTTGCTTTAATTCTATCTAGATTTTAATATATCTAACCTGTAAGTTCATATTTATGACAAAAAGAATAGCACTTTATCCAGGAACCTTTGACCCTATGACACTTGGTCACTTGGACATTCTAAAAAGAGCTAGTTCGTTGTGTGATAAGTTGGTTGTCGCTGTTGCTATAAATCGTAATAAAAACCCTTTATTCTCATTAGACGAACGCGTCGAAATGATTGAAAATGTGGTATCACCATTTCGCGAAAGAATAGAAGTCGAGGTGAAGCCTTTTGAGGGCTTATTAATTCATTACACTGAACAAGTGGGTGCTACTATGATAGTACGTGGTTTAAGGGCTGTATCTGACTTTGAATATGAATTTCAAATGGCAGGAATGAATGATCGTTTAAATCCTAATATCGAAACTGTATTTTTAATGGCTGATCCTCAATATCAAACGATTGCTTCTAGATTGGTAAAAGAAATAGCTAGGCTTGGGGGAAATGTTTCACAGTTTGTGACACCAGAGGTAGAATTCCGTCTGAAAGATAAGTTTACATGATCAAATACATAAGTTTATTATTTTTATTTTTAATTTTCGTTTATCCCGCGGCTAGTTCTGCTGATTCAATAACAGAAAATACAGAAGTTTCAGTTATTTTCAATAATCAAGACATTCCTGACGAAGCATGGCGAACCCCAAACCCGGAGAACATATTATATGTAGATCTTGAGTATGGTAGAATCATAATAGAGCTGTACCCAGATATAGCACCTAACCATGTAGCGCGCATCAAGGAGCTAACTCGTCAGAACTTTTATGATTACATTGCCTTTCACAGAGTTGTTGAAGGGTTCATGAATCAAACCGGCGACCCAAGGGGCGATGGTACGGGTGGTTCAGATTTGCCTGACTTAGTAGGTGAATTTACTTTTAGAAGATCAGATTTAATGCCCGTTTCATTAACGGGTTCAAAGCAATTAGGATCAAAAAAAATACCAGTCGGATTTTATAAAGCTTTACCAGTAGCTACTCAGCCTATTGTTCAGGCCATGTTTACTAGAGACGGCATGGTATCGGCTTATGGTTTACACTGTAAGGGCGTAACATCTATGGCTCGTAGCACAGAGCCAAATACCGCCAACAGCCAGTTTTTTTTGATGCGTGATATTGCAGACCATTTAAATGCAAAATATTCAATTTGGGGTAATACATTAATTGGTCATGAGTATTTGACAAAAATCAAGGTGGGCTCAAAAAGTGATAACGCTAGTTTTATTCCTGATATCATGAAGAAGGTTCGTCTAGCTTCGGATGTTCCTGATAGTGAAAGAGTAAACTTTCAAATTTTAAAAACAAATAGCATATTTTTTGAAAATTATTTAAGTAATCTCAAAGAAACTGAAGGATCAACCCCCGACGTTTGTGATATTCGAATTCCAACCCGTATAAAACAGGAAAAACAATGACTGAAAAACTTATATTAAATATCGATGCCAATGATGGAAAAGGTGGAGAAGTAACTATTTTATTAAGACCTGATTTAGCTCCAAAGCATGTCGAACAAATCACAAGACTTGCTAGAGAAGGTTTTTATGACGGTCTCACATTTCATAGAGTTATCAATGGTTTTATGGCACAAGGTGGTTGCCCTAACGGAACAGGTATGGGCGGGGCTAAGGATAATATACCGGCTGAATTTTCGAAACACCCTCATATTGAAGGTGTTTGCTCTATGGCTAGATCGCAAAACCCAAATTCGGCGTCCAGTCAATTTTTTATCTGCTTAGATGATGCAACTTTCTTGGACGGGCAATATACCGTCTGGGGAGAAGTTGAAAGTGGAATGGACCTTATTCATGCCCTCCCAAAAGGCGAGCCACCTAGATATCCAGGAAAAATAACAAAGGCGACCGTCCTTTAATTACTTAACTTTATTTGTAGTTTATTAATCAAAGAAAAAATCAATTGTATGAAAGTTAGTGATTTTGATTTTGATTTACCTGAGGAATGCATAGCTCTTAGGCCAGTTTCACCAAAAGATAGTGCAAAACTATTACAAGTTTCTAGCAAGGGTGAACTGCTTGATTACTGTGTCAAAGACTTACCAAACTTGCTGGTAAGAGGTGATGTGCTAGTAATAAATGAAACGAGAGTTCTTCATGCTGCCCTTAATGGAACTAGAAAAGCACGTGAGTATGGTGGAGGGGGGGATGTTAACCTTAATATTAATCTTCATGCACCAGTGTCTAAGAATGAATGGCGTGCATTCATTCGTCCAGCTAAAAGGCTGAAAATTGATGATATCGTATACTTTTCTGATGATTTTTATGCCGTGGTTTATGATAAATTACAAAATGGCGATGTAGGGCTTAGATTTAATCTGAGTGGCATTACGCTGAAAAAAGCAATAGATAAGTTTGGAAAACCTCCTATACCTCCATATATTTCACGTAAACGACCTGCGGACGAAAGTGATGTAGATGACTATCAAACTATTTATGCTTCCGAAAATTCTGGTTCAGTTGCTGCTCCAACCGCAGGGCTTCATTTTACTGATACATTATTCAAGGAATTAAATTTAAAAGGAATTCAAATTGAACGACTAACTTTGCATGTAAGTGCTGGAACATTTTTACCTGTAAAAACTTCAGATACTAAAGACCATCATATGCACACTGAGTCGTATGAGATACCTCCTGATACAGCAAAACGTATAAATTCTGCTAAATCCGAGGGCCGACGGATAATAGCAGTTGGTACCACTACTTTACGAGCCCTGGAGTCTTCGGCAAGAAAAGGTAATATAACAAAACTTGCCGATAAAACAAATATTTTTATAACTCCTGGTTTTAAATTCGAGATAATAGACGGACTTATGACAAATTTTCATTTACCCAGATCTACTTTATTTATGCTTGTAAGTGCTCTGTCTGGATTAAAAAATATGAGATTTGCCTATTTGTATGCAATAGAAAATAAATACCGATTTTATAGTTATGGTGATACGAGCCTTTTATGGAAATCAGGGACGCTAAAATGACCAAATTCCCATTCGATATTTTATCAAAAGACGGTGAGGCAAGATCGGGAGTTCTAAAAACACCTCGTGGAAAAATTATGACCCCTGCCTTTATGCCTGTGGGGACGGCTGGGACAGTTAAGGGTCTATATATGGACCAGGTAGCTGCTGCTGGCTCGGATATAATATTGGGAAATACCTATCACTTAATGCTCAGACCTGGGGCTGAGAGAGTAAAAAAATTAGGTGGATTGCATAAGTTTTCTTGCTGGAACGGACCTATTTTGACTGACTCTGGTGGATTTCAAGTTTGGTCTCTTTCTAAACTTAGAAAAATGACAGAAAAAGGTGTTGAATTTCAAAGTCACTTAGATGGTTCTAAGCATTTGCTCTCACCAGAAAGATCCATTGAAATACAAGCTGATTTGCTAGGTGCTGATATATGCATGCAGCTTGATGAGTGTACAGATTATCCAATATCCCATGAGTTAGCAAAGAAATCGATGGAACTGTCTTTAAGGTGGGGTAGAAGATCCTTAGAGAAATTTGGCAAGCGGCAAAGCCAAAATTTATTTGCAATAATACAGGGTTCAAATTTTGAGGACTTACGTCGAGTTAGTGCAGAGGCATGTGTTAAAGAAACTCTCAATGGGGGATATGGTGGCTTCGCAATTGGAGGTTTGGCTGTGGGTGAAGGGCACGAAAATATGTGTAGAACACTTGACTTTACTATTCCAAACCTACCTTCGGACCGCCCTAGATACCTCATGGGGGTTGGCAAACCGATAGACCTCGTGGAAGCTGTCGCTCGAGGGGTAGACATGTTTGATTGTGTTATTCCAACCCGATCGGGCCGGCATGGGCAAGTGTGGACTGACAGTGGCCCATATAATATTAAAAAAGCTGAATATTGTGAGGACCAAACGCCCCTAGATGAAAAAATTGATTGTTCCGCAAGCAATAACTACACAAAAGCTTATATTCACCACCTTGTGCGTTCGGGTGAATTGTTAGGCTCAATGATCTTAAGTTGGCATAATATCGCTTATTATCAAAATTTAATGTCAAGAATGCGAGTAGCCATAAGTAGTGGTGAGTTTGATTCTTTCATAACTAATTTTCGTTTAAATTACACTCAAACCTAAAAGCCTTTAAATAATTCCATTTTGCCACGCATTTTGGGCTTGACGATGGTGAGGGACGCCCCTAGATACCGAAATTATTATAAACAATGCATGTATTGTGCGCCCGTAGCTCAGTTGGTAGAGCGCCTCACTTTTAATGAGGATGTCCACAGTTCAAGTCTGTGCGGGCGTACCATTTCATTTTTATTAAATTTTCGTAGAAATTTGAACACATTAATTGTGATGTATTTTAGCAACTAGTAATGAAAAAGCTTTTTAAAAAATGTCATTTAGTTCTATCCAAGGGTAGCTATTACATAAAAGTTATTGTAATGAAAAATTAACTATAGTGGGTATAATTGAAAATAACCCTTAATTACGCGTATAATTCGCACAACTTGAAAATGGTTTATGCCATTACGGAGGAAATAAAATGAAGTCACGGCTTCTTATAGCAGCAGCAACAACTGCTTTGATGGCTATTCCATCACTTGCAACCGCTCATGATGAGTCTGGTTGGTATCTCAGAGGTAATGCTGGGTATGGCGTTCATACTGATATTGAATTATCTGGTGGTCTTGATACTACTGCGGGCGATGCTAGTGGTTTGAACAGTAAAGGCGATGTCGCTATATCACTTGGTCTTGGTTATAATTTAGGTAATAGCTGGCGTTTAGAGCTTGACGGGTCACTGTTAAATACAGATCTTGGTTCAATTAGCGGCGTTCAAGATACAACTTCTGGTTTTAGAAGCAAATCTATGATGATTAATGCTATTCATAACTTCGATACTAACAGCCGTTTTGAGCCATATTTGGGTGCAGGTATTGGACTCGTTCAGGCTAATGCTAAGTTTACTGCAAATGATTATGGTAACGCAGCATCCCCAACAGTTAACGCAGTTTGCGATGGAAGTCGTTCTACAATAGCGGGTGGTCAGTCTTGTAGTCTTGATGCTACCGACACTGCATTTGGTTATCAGCTTTTAGCTGGTCTGGGTTACGAAATTACAGAAAATATCAAATGGGACACACAATATCGCTATCTAGATTCACATGGTATGGATTTTAATGGCGTAAGGGTTGCTAACACCAATAATACAATTACTTCATTAGCTGTAGAGGCATCAAATGTAGGTGCACATTCAGTAATGACTGGCTTTAGGTACCTATTTGGTCATAAACATGAGCCTGAAGCACCACCACCACCACCGGCTCCGGTGCCTGACTATCAGTGTTGGGATGGATCAATGACGTTCAATGCTGGTGAGTGCCCGGCTAAGCCAATTCCCAAGCAGACATGTTGGGACGGCTCAATAATTCCAGAAACATCTACTTGTCCCGTTCGACCAACATATACTTGTTGGGATGACTCAGTTGTCTATGATGAAGCTAATTGCCCTGCACAAGTTTTTTCAGAGGCAAAAAACAATATGTCCGAGTTATGCTCCATAAATAGTCATCAAGAAGTCATTTATTATGATTTTGACGAGCATGAATCACAAGATACAGTTAACGCTATCACAAAAATAGCGGATATTGGGCAATACTGTAATATCGGTAAGGTTAGTGTTGTTGGGCATACAGATACCTCTGGGCCCACTGCATATAACTTAAAGTTATCTAAGCACCGTGCATCTAACACTAAAGCTGAATTAATTTCTAGAGGTATATCTGAAGACAGTATTACGTCTGATGGTAGAGGTGAAACGGAATTAGCTGTTGAAACCGCCAATGGGGTTAAAGAAAAAATGAACCGTCGTACCGAGGTTCTGGTTTCATTAAGCGCATTAGGGGTGAACAACTAAGCGGTTTAAGAAATAAATAAAGACCCGGCTTTGAAGTCGGGTTTTTTTTTGCCATAAACCTTTAGATTTAGAATTTATTTTCTTTTTACTTATTTATACATATAAAAAAGACAAGGTGCTAATTTGACATATATCAGCTTAACGAAGGCGGAGCATAGTGTTGTAGACGCAATTAGTGCTACCAAACATGAAATGTTAAGCATTGTCAAAGACTGGTCGAGTATAAATTCAGGAAGTTATAATCACTCTGGCTTAAAAGACATGAGGGAGCGTTTGTCCGATAGTTTTTCATCACTTCCTGGGGAAATAAGTGAACTCACTTTGGAAGAGGGACAGCAAATAGATCAAAAAGGAAATATAGAAACTGTAAATTACGAATCTGCCTTAAAAATATCAGTACGTCCAAAAGCTCCGATTCAATTAGTATTAACTGGACATTACGATACTGTCTTTCCTGTAGATAGTCATTTTCAAAACTATGAAACTATAGGCGATGGTATTTTAAAGGGGCCAGGCGTTGCAGATATGAAAGGTGGTATTGTTGTGATGAAAACTGCCTTACAATTTTTTGAAACCATGCCAATTTCAAAAAATATTGGCTATAATATTCTTCTTAGCCCTGATGAGGAAATTGGTTCATTAGGTTCAGCATCCATACTAGAAGACTTAGGAAGAGCATCCCATGCAGGACTGACTTATGAGCCATCACTTCCAGATGGATCATTGGCTGGTGCAAGAAAAGGGAGTGGTAATTTCACTGTGATCATAAAAGGACGTGCCGCTCATGCCGGTAGGGAGCATCATTTAGGGAGGAATGCAATTGTTGCAATGGCTGAGTTTATAAATGGATTAGAAAAATTAAATGGAAAACGCGAGGGTTTAACAATAAATATAGCTAAAATTGAGGGAGGGGGACCCTCAAATATCGTTCCAGATCTTTCTATAGGTCATTTTAATATAAGAATGCAGGAGGAAGAAGATATGCAGTGGGTAAGCAATAAAATTAATATTTTAGTTGCACATATAAATGATAAAAAAGGAATTTTTGCTCACCTTCATGGTGGTTTTACTAGGCCACCTAAACCTATGTCACCAGCTAACGCAAGTGTTTTTGCATGGGTAAAAAAGGCTGGAAATCTATTAGGGCAAGAAATTAATTGGTCACCGAGTGGTGGAGTTTGTGAGGGTAATAATTTGTGGGCATCTGGCTGCCCAAATGTTGACACACTTGGAGTAATTGGCGGTGAAATTCATTCTGATAGAGAGTATATGAAAATCAATTCTTTGACAGAAAGAGCTAGATTATCATGTCTTATTCTTCTCAAAATTGCTAGCGGAGAATTTGATGCTATAAAAGCTAAAAAACTAGTTAAAAAATGTTAATTGTACGTCCTGTATGTGCAAGTGACCTTGACGATATTTGTGACTTATCCAGACTAGCGGGGCCAGGATTTACATCCTTAGCTGTAAATAAAGAAGTGCATAAAGCGCGAATACAGCATTCAATAAAAAGTTTTTCTGATATAAAAAATAGATTGCCCAACCATCTATATATTTTAGTTGCTGAAGATACCACTACGAACGAAGTTATTGGAATAAGTTCAATTAAAACTAACATAGGCGTAATAGACCCTTTTTTCAATTTTAGAATCTTACAGTTAGCCCAGAAATCATCTGTTACTGGTTCGCGTTTCGATATGGCAGTTCTTGTTCTCGTTAATGAGTATGCAGGTTCTTCGGAAGTCGCTTCATTATTTATTAAGAGTGAGTATCGAGGAAAAGGAGCGGGTATGCTCATTTCTAAGGCAAGATTCATGCTTATTGCCGCAGATGAGGCGCGCTTCGGAAGTAAAATTATTTCAGAACTACGTGGCCAAGTATCTGAAAATGGTGAGTCCCCATTTTGGGATGCAATTGGAAAAAAGTTTTTCCGTATGGACTTTCAGAGTGCTGATGAGTTTTCTGCAGGTAAGGATAGTCGGTTTATTGTCGAATTAATGCCAAAACATCCCATCTACGTTGCGCTGCTTCCTGAAAGTGCTCAAAATGTTATTGGTAAAACTCATCCAAAAGGTATTGGAGCAAAACGCTATCTCGAGTCTGAGGGTTTTAGATATGATAATACGGTAGATATTTTTGATGCAGGGCCAACTATGGCTGTTTTAAAGAAAGATATGCGAACTCTAAATGAAAGCTTTTTGGTAAAGTTACGAACTGAATCGTCTGATAAAAATTATAATATACAAGCTTTAATTAGTAATAACTCTTTAACAGAATTTCGATGTGCTTTAATTGATGTAATGAGAGTTGGTAGTAATTATTGTATTAACGCTGACAAAATGGAATGCCTTAAAATTAAAAATACTGGCACTGCTCGATTATGGATTAAGAAATGAAAAAATCTTTATTTATAAATGGTCAATGGTTTGAGGGCACTGGCAACCTTTTTAAATCAATAAACCCATCTGACGGAACAGAATTATGGGAAGGAAATTCAGCTTCAAGCACAGAAATTAATGCAGCATTCGATGCAGCTAAGTCAGCACACAAAGTCTGGAGTAATATGTCATTTGTCTCGCGTAAGGAGATTATTTTAAAATTTAAAAACCTTGCACTTGAGGCTAACCATGAAATTTCTGAATTAATTTCAAAGGAAACAGGCAAACAACTTTGGGATTCAAAAGGTGAAGCATCTGCTCTGCCCAACAAAGTCGACGTATCCTTAACTTCTTACCTTGATAGAACTGGGAAAGTTAACAGAAATACACCATTTGGGAGTGCTGCTTTGCGACATAAATCTCACGGTGTATTTGCTGTTCTTGGTCCATATAATTTCCCCGCTCACTTACCTAATGGACAAATATTACCCGCATTAATTGCTGGAAATACAATAGTTTTTAAACCCAGTGATCAAACACCTGCAGTTGGTGAGGCGCTCATTAAATTATATGAAAAGGCAGGTTTTCCAAAAGGTGTTATAAATATGGTTCAGGGTTCTGGAGCCGTAGGTAAACTAATGTTAGATCAGCCAGATTTGTCAGGTGTTTTATTTACAGGTTCAGCAGAATCTGGAAGAATGATTCATAAGAAATTCGGCGGAAAACCAGAGGTGATTCTGGCATTAGAGATGGGTGGTAATAATCCTATTATTGCCTGGGATGTAGATAATGCTAAAGAGGCTGCTAGCATAATTATACAATCAGCTTTCATAACTTCTGGCCAACGTTGTACTTGTGCTAGAAGGTTAATAGTGCCTGACAATGATAAGGGTCAACTTATTGTAGAATCAACCATGGATGCAATGGATCGAATTACTATAAATAAATGGAATATAGAAGCTTCCATGGGTCCAGTAATAAATCAAGATGCTGCTAGTAAAATAGTTGAAGATGCTAATTCCCTTAATGGGAAAGTTATAAGAGCCTCTAGCATTTCTGAACTAGGTAGTGCTTTTGTTACCCCCGCTTTTATTGATGTGACTGATACTAAAAAAATAGATAAAGAGATATTTGGTCCAGTTTTACAGGTTGTTCGTGTTCCTGATTGGGGTAGAGCAATATATGAAGCAAATAATACGAATTTTGGATTAGCAGCAGGGCTTATTTCTAATAATAAAGATTTATGGGAGACCTTTCGCAATAACGTGAGAGCAGGAATTGTTAACTTTAATAGACCGACAACTGGAGCAGCTAGTTTTTTACCTTTTGGAGGCCCAGGTTTTTCTGGTAATCATAACCCAGGGGCTTATTATTCTGCGGACTTTTGTGCTTGGCCAATGGCTAGCCAGATATCCAATAAACCATCAATATTAGAATTTAAAGGTTTGAGGTGAAATGGTTACTGTTGCAAACTTTGATGGTCTTATTGGATCAACGCATAATTATGCAGGACTATCATTTGGAAATTTAGCTTCATTTTCTAATACGGGACTTACTTCGAATCCCCAAGCCGCTGCATTGCAGGGATTAGAAAAAATGAAAAAAATGGTAGACCTTGGCTTGTTTCAGGGAGTTTTACCTCCACACCAAAGGCCATATTTACCACTAGTACATAGTTTGGGATTTTATGGAAATGACAAAGAAATTTTCGATTCTGCTTGGAAGCAATCACCGAATTTAATGATTAACTGTTTTTCAGCAAGTCCTATGTGGGCAGCTAACTCTGCTACAGTAAGTCCTTCATTTGATTGTGCCGATAAGCAACTTCATTTCACAGTAGCAAATATGTCAGAAATGTTTCACAGGTCAATTGAAAGTAATCAAACTTATAAATCTTTAAAGAAAGCTTTTCCTTTTGCCAATGTTCATAAAGCTCTTTTTAGCCATCCTTTTCTTGCAGATGAAGGCGCAGCAAATCATGTAAGGTTATGTGGAGAAAAGTCTAAAAAAGGGATAGAATTATTTGTTTATGGACGCGATGGATATACAAAATCTAATTTAGCTTACCCAGCAAGGCAAACACATCAAGCTAGTCAGACAATCATGCGTAACCATAGATTAGACAAATCATGCACAGTTTATGCAAAGCAATCAAAAATAGCTATTAATGCAGGTGCATTTCACAATGATGTGGTCTGTGTTGGAGCAATGAATACTTTATTTTATCATGAATTAGCATTTGAAGATATTGTTAAGCTTCAATCCGACATCAGAAAGGCTGCTTATGGAATTTTTGAGCCTATTTTTATTGAGGTAAAGGAGTCTGTAATACCTCTACGGGATGCTATTGAAACATACTTATTTAACTCTATGCTGGTAAAGCTTCCTGATCAAGAATATTTAACCCTTATAGCTCCGCTTGAAGTTAAGAAAAATGCAAAGGTCGAAAGTTTTTGTGAAAATTTAGTAGCCAGAAATAATACTATAAAAGATGTTTATTATGTAGATGTACGACAATCTATGCAAAATGGAGGAGGGCCTGCCTGTTTGAGGTTAGCTGTTCCATTGGAATCAGAAGAAAAAAAATTGATAAATAATAAAAATATATTAACTGAAAACTTATATAGTGATTTAAAATTATGGATAATTAAACACTATCGAAAAGAGATAAGCCCAAATGACTTGCGCGATATTAATTTAATGTATGAAAGCTTCTCCGCACTTGATGAACTTACAAATATTATGCAACTCGGTAGTGACTTTTATTCTTTTCAAAAATGAAATTTTGTAATTATTGATTAAGCTCATTCACAATGATATCGCGTATTTTAGCTTCTTTTTTAAAACCTAAACTTGAATATCCCAATATATCTACATTTGTAAGCTGTTGAATATTTGCGAAGGCAGTTATTTGTGAACTAAACTTTTTAGTCCAATGAATGTGGTCAGCATAAATAACTAACGTGCTTGAACCATTTTTTTCAACTATAAACGGAAGCTCTGAGCTTCCTTCATATTTAACGATATCTCTATTAGATGTTAGATAAGCTATATGTTCGATAGTTCTTAATTTACTCATAGCAATTGTGCGGTTATTTTCTTTGGCTGCTGCGCTAAATAATTTCAATGCGAATTTCTTGTCAGTTATTGTATCAAGCGACTTAAAAAGCCTCCTTCGATATTTTTTTGTGTAAGTTTTATTTTTATAAAAAAAGTTCACTAGGTTCGTATCAGCCCCCCATCCCTTTAAAATTTCTTTTTCATTGTTTCTTTGCCTGTGAGCATCCTCATAGCTGACTATAAATTCAGCATTATTATAATAACCAACACCCATAAAAGCATCACTTAAGTAATCTATGCCTGCCTGTCCGGCACCAAGTTTAATGGTTGTTCCTGTGTATGCATTAGCATAAGCGAGACGGTCTATTTGCTTTCTATATACTTTATTATTTGTTTCTGGGTCTGTATTAAATTCAGAATGCAGTCTTCGTGAAGCATTATGTTTACCTGCCAGAGAGTTAAAGCCTGACCATATATCGGTTCCTGCCTTTTTTACGCAAGTATACCCTGAGCATTTTGTACTGGCTGCACCTTTACTAATTCTAATAATTGTAACCCCAAATTCCTCAAAACCTTTAGCTAGTTGAAAAATGGTATTTGAACTATGTTTTGGAATGAACATTACAAGGTCTTCAAAGTTTTTCACTTTGCTTCCAAGTTTGCTAATATTTTTAACGACGCGTACGGGAGTTTCTATTAAGTTTGTTGTACGATTTTTTGCTGAATCTAGGATGGCTAACCCTGTAGAGCGGTTCCGTAATACTTCGGTTGCTTGTATTTCCTGAATATGGATTTTAGCTTGCTTTGTACCTAAAATCTTTTTTGATTTATTATTATTTATAATTTCATATTCAAGCATATATCCAATTTTAGTAGCTTTGGGATTAACTTGATGATTAGAGCTTTTCATAAAGTTTTCGCCAAGAAAATTAATAGCATTTTGGCTTGTTTCGTACTTTGTCAGGTCTTGGGAGTATGATGATGGAGAACTAAATATATAAGTAAAAGCAATTAAATTTACTATACCTGTATGTATAAGTTTGATTACCATACTTTAGATATAGTCAAACTCATATAAAAAACCAATAAATCATTTGGTATTACAATATAATTTTAATTTTTAATTCAAAATTATTTATAGTTTAAATGCTATTAGATACTTGAAGACTTGCTCAGCTTGGTCTAGATGGCCTTACGACCATTGTGCCGCTTTAGCTCAGTTGGTTAGAGCGCTGGTTTGTGGAACCAGAGGTCCTCAGTTCGAGCCTGAGAAGCGGTACCATTCTAATTTATGCAGTTAACTTATTTGAACAATGGTATAGATCAATAAGCTATACTGAAAATTGTTCCCTCAATATTTTTTCACTTAAACCCTGCTCTTTATCGAACAATAAAGTTAAAGATGTTTCTTTATCTTGTGAGATTTCAACATGAGTTATATTACGAATTTCCATATTATCTGCTGAAGCAGCTACGGGTCTTTTTTCAGCATCTAAAACTTCAAATTCCACATTTCTATCAGCATTTAAAAGAGCGCCCCGCCATCTTCTGGGTCTAAATGCGCTAATGGGTGTTAGCGCCAAAATATGGGCTGCTTGAGGCACTACTGGTCCATGAGCAGAAAGGTTATAAGCAGTTGATCCAGTAGGAGTTGCAAGTAAAACCCCGTCCGCAATCAAGCATTCTAAGCGTATTTTTTTATCAACTTTTATTCTTATGTGGGCAGCTTGTTGAGTTTGCCGATAGAGTGAAACTTCATTAAAGGCTAACTCCTCAAATGTTCCTCCTGCTCCTTTGGCTATCATTTTTAACGGCTTAACTGTGGTGGGTTCTGCTGCAGATAATCGAGAAATTAAGTCATCTTCATTGAATTCATTCATCAAGAAACCAATAGTTCCTTTGTTCATTCCATAAACGGGTAGTCCTCTTCGAATCAATGTCATATATCTTCTGAGAGTACGCAGCATAAACCCATCTCCACCAAGAGCTACTATAGCATCAGCGTTAGCTGCATCATGATTGCCGTACTTTTCTATTAATGAATCACGAGCAGACTTTGCTTCTTTTCTAGCAGTACTAACAAAAGCTAATTTTTCGAATTTTTTTTCTTTGATCACTATTACTCCAAATTTTAAAAAATTTATGTTTTATTTGATACCTGGTGTTGTCATTGCTTTTAGGTAAATGAGTAAAGCAGTTCTATCTTCTTGTTTTCTGATTCCTACAAAGCTCATTCTGGTACCTTCCATAAATTCATTAGGTTTCTGTATATAGGCGTTTAAGGTTTCATCGTCCCAAATTACGTTTGAGTTGCCCATAGCTTTAGAGTAATTAAAGTTAGGTTTATTTCCTGCGGTTGTACCGTAAATATTCCAAAGGTTTGGTCCAACCTTATTCTTTCCTTCTATATCTAATGAGTGACAGGCTCTGCAGCGCTTATAGATTATTCTTCCGCGCTCAAATGGTGATAATGATATTTTATTTACAGATTTTTCTGCAGATAATGTAGGCTGTTTTTCATTTATATTTGTTTTCTTGTCTGTATTGTTACAAGATATTAGTATAAATATACAAAAAAATATTATCGCTATACGCATGGACTTCCTTAATTTGATATATTTACTATCATTGTGGTTATATTATTGAAAGGCTCAAACTATTAAAAATAATAAGTATTAAAATATAACGCGGCAAAATGGTACTATATTTTTAAATTCTTTATGTGTCATATAGAGGTTTAATAAGAGGAAAAAATGTCATTCACTCCACCAATTAAGTTAATACAATACCTGATCGAGCATAGTATTGATCTTGATAGTATATTAAGTACGCCTACATTCGAAGGGATTAATATGGAGCTGATAGGTGACGTTCTTTTGGCGGCATCAAAGTTTTCACAGAATAAATGGGCGCCTTTGAATTGGGCTGGCGATCAAAACCCAGCAAAGTTAATAGATGGGCAGGTAATAACTACTCCTGGTTTCAAACAGGCGTACAAAGATTTTGTTGATGCTGAATGGCTTTCAATAGCAACTCCCTCTGAAGTTGGCGGAATGGGCTTGCCTCAAGTTGTTAAAGTTGGCACGGATGAAATGTTTTATGCTGCAAACATGGCTCTTGGATTATGTCCTATGTTAACTTCTAGTGCAGCAAAAGCCATATTGGCTCATGCTGATAAACCTATCAGAGATATATATTTGCCAAAAATGATTTGCGGTGAATGGACAGGAGCTATGTGCCTAACTGAACCTCAAGCTGGATCTGATTTAGGCCCCGTTAGAACAAAGGCTGTGGATAATGGAGATGGAACGTACTCGATAACGGGTCAAAAAATTTACATCACATGGGGTGATCATGATGTAGCTGATAATATAATTCATTTAGTATTAGCTCGTTTACCTGATGCTCCAGAGGGATCGAAAGGTATATCTTTATTTTTGTGCCCTAAGTTTATGGTGAATGATAATGGAGAATTAGGTTCTAGAAATAGCTTTTCTGCTATTGGGCTTGAGCATAAATTAGGCATTCACGGATCCCCTACATGTGTGATGGAGTTTAGTGCTGCTAAGGGTTGGCTTGTTGGGGAGGAAAACCAAGGCCTTTCCTGTATGTTTACTATGATGAATGAGGCCCGCTTATTTGTAGGAGTTCAAGGTGTTGCGATTGGTGAGAGAGCATACCAAGCTGCATTGCAATATTCAAACGATAGAGTGCAGGGACGAACTATCACTGGTATTGAGTCAATTAATGGACACCCCGATGTACGAAGAAGTTTAATAGATATGAAGGTCAAGTTATTAAGTGCTAGGGCGATATGTCTTGCTGCTGCTGCTGCTGGGGACATAGCAAGTCATTCAAGTGATGAAAACATCAGAAAAGAAGCTCATATCCGTGAAGCTTTGCTCACGCCTATAGCTAAGGCATATGGATCTGATATTGGTGTTGAAGTTAGCTCTTTGGGCGTTCAAGTTCACGGAGGAATGGGTTTTGTTGAAGAGACGGGTGCCGCGCAACATTATAGAGATAGTAGAATTGCTCCGATATATGAGGGAACTAACGGAATCCAAGCTATAGATTTAGTGGGAAGGAAATTAAGGCGGGATGGCGGTTCAGGTATGAATGCTTTAATGGTAGACTTAAAAAAAATCTATAATCTAGCAAATACGTCTTCACTTGATTTAACAGAATGTTCATTATCACTAAAGGAGGGCATTCAAACATTAGAGCTTGCTACTGATATTATGCTCCAAGCAGATGAAATTGACGCATTATCTGCTGCTACGCCTTATTTAAACATTGTTGCAAGCGTGATATCTGGTGCTTTTATCCTGAAAGCAGTTGTAAATGGCGCGATTGCTGGGGATGAAAATACAGAAAATATGATATCTCTCTGCAATTATCATCTAAAATCTATAATGCCGTTGGCAAAAAACTCTATTGAATTTTTAAAAAGTCCAAACAAGTTAGTTTTTGATTTCCCTAGGGAACAGCTTGCTGATTTGTAATTCATACTTCATATGAAGCTCTAGCTATAGGAGTTCTAATGTCAGCTCAGACAAGTGTTAAAAGAATAACTGCGCCTCAAATTACAGAGAGGAAAAACGGCAAACCAATTGTTTGTTTGACGGCTTATGATGCTCCAACAGCAAATATTTTAGATGAATTCTGCGATATACTGTTAGTTGGTGATAGCGTAGGTATGGTAGTACACGGATTTACAACCACTGTTGGTGTAACTCTTGATATGATGATTTTGCATGGTCAAGCCGTAATGCGTGGATCACAAAAGGCTCTCGTTGTAGTGGACTTACCCTTTGGTTCTTATGAGGACAGTGTTGAAACAGCATTTCGTAGTGCCTCTAGGGTTATGATGGAAACAGGATGCAATGCTGTTAAAATTGAGAGCGGGTCATATGCAGCTGAAACAATTAGTTATCTCGTCGAGAGAGGAATTCCTGTTATGAGTCATGTAGGACTTCGACCTCAAAGTATGAATGTACTAGGAGGCTTCCGCGCTCGTGGAAGAAGAAAAGTAGTAGAAGATGAAATCATTGCCAATGCAATAGCTGCAGCTAATGCAGGGTCTTTCGCAGTAGTTGTGGAGGGTACGTCAGCTGAGATAGCAGAAAAGGTTACAAAGTCAGTTAAAATTCCTACTATTGGTATTGGTGCTTCTAAAAAATGCGATGGTCAGATTCTAGTTACACCTGATATGCTAGGGCAATTTGACCGCGTACCTAAGTTTGTGAAAAAATTTGCAGATATGAAAGGCTTGGTGGAAGGTGCTGTCAAAGACTATGCAGAGCAGGTAGGTAATAGAACTTTTCCAGCCGAAGAAAATACTTATAAATTTAAACATAAATAAGACTTTTTTTAAAAATAATATACTGTTATCACGTTAGCTGTTGCGAAAGTATCACTTGAGAGATATGTTGTTTTTTAGCAGAAATTCATTTTGCAATTTTCAAAAGGTTTTTTAGTGGTTGATTTTATCAATGAAGTTGAAGAAGAGCTACGCAAGGATGAGTACAATCGACTTCTCAGGCGCTATGGGCCTATTTTATTATCGATCATCATTATCGTTGTCATTATAGCGGGCATTATCGAATTTCGTAAATATTCAGAGGACAAAGCAGCAAGAGCAACGTCGGCAAGTTATGTTTCTGCATCGGATAAAGCTGCTGCAGGGGAAACTTTAACCGCAATTTCAGATTTTTTATCTCTGTCTGAAGAAGCCCCTTCCGGTTATTCAGGTCTTGCCCTTATGCGCGCTGCAGCCCTTCAGCTTGAGTCTGGAAATAATATTGAAGCTGTCCGTCTGTTCGATAGTGCATCCACTAGATTTAGTTTACCTAGGCATTCGCAATTAGCAGAAATCAAAGCGGCTTATATACTTGCAAGTGAAGGGCAATATTCAGATGTTATAAATCGATTAGGGCCTCTGGCGCAAAAGGATGCACCCTATGAGTTTTTAGCTCGAGAGCTACTAGGATTATCGGCATTTGCTTCTGGTGATAAAAACGTGGCCCGAGAGCAATTTAGTTATCTAGAATTTATTCCGGGTGTTCCACCAAATATTAGGGATAGAGCCAAGCAAAGCCTTAGTCTAATGAAGGCAAACGTAATTAACAGTGATGGAGCTGAAACTGAGAATAATTCTGGCTCTATAACAACTGAGAAACCTGATGGAAATTAAATTGATGAAATATCTTTTCTGTATAATTTCAGCCCTACTGTTGAGTGGTTGTTCCACTATAAGTGGAATAGGTGACGCCGTAGGCTCAATTAACCCGTTTGATAGATCCGATGAAAAATCCAAGGAAGCTCAAGGTAAAGTTGCAGGTGAAACTGACCGAATTTCTATTTTGGAATTAAATGAGACTTTGAAAGAGTCAGAAACTATTAAGCCAGAACAAATTGTTTTGCCTCCTGCCTACGCAAATGTTAATTGGCCCCAAGTGGGTGGTAACGCAGCACATGCTTTACAACATACTGATGCAAAAGGGAGCTTCAGAAAAATTTGGTCTAAAAGCACAGGTAAGGGCTCTAACCGAAAAGGAAGAGTTGTCGCTCCCCCTGTTACAGATGATGGCTTAATATATGCTATGGATGGAAATAACTTAATTACTGCCATGGATGTTATTTCAGGAACTAAGTTATGGAGTTATAAGGTAGCCTTAAGAGAACGTCAAAGAACACGCATAGGAAGAGTTGGCATTGTAGAACGTGTTCGAGATCCTCTTTCAATCCTTGACGGATCAGGAACAGATAAAGAGTCTGTAGGTGGTGGGATAGCTGTCGAAAATGGAAAGTTATTTGTTACATCAGGATTGGGTGTGGTGAGTGGCCTAGACTCCAAGACTGGGGAAGAGGTATGGCGTACCATTACAAGAACTCCAATGCACTCTGCCCCCACTGCTGCTGGCGGGCGTGTGTTTGCTGTCTCGGATGATAACGAATTATTTGCGTTCAACGCTGAAACCGGAGAAGTCATCTGGACATATCAAGGAATAGTTGAAAGCGCTAGGATGCTGACTGCTCCAAGCCCTGCTGTCGTTGGAGATACAGTTATTTCTGGCTTTGCTTCTGGTGAGTTAATCGCATTAAGAGTGCAAAATGGTAGTGTTCTTTGGCAGGATGCTTTATCTTCAGCAGGGCAATTAACGCCCCTTGCTTCACTTAACGATATTGCTTCGGGACCAGTTGTAGATGATGGATATGTTATTGCATCAGCCCAGTCAGGGGTTACTAGTGCCTTTGATTTAAGAACTGGGCAGAGAATATGGACTCAGCCAGCTGGCTCGTTAAACTTTCCATTACTAGCTGGAGATTTTGTTTACCTTGCTATGACGGATGGTCGTATTATATGTATGTCTAAAATTGATGGTTCGGTAATATGGATTACTCAACTCCGTTCTCACAAAAATATAAAGAAAAAGAAAAAACGTATTTCTTACTCTGGTCCAATACTTGTAGGTGAAAGATTGTTGGTTATGTCATCAAAAGGCAAAGCAATAACATTAAACCCTTATGATGGAATTATACTTGATGAGTTTAAGATTGGTGGGAATGTTTTTATTGCTCCAGTAATTGCGAATGAAACTGTATTCGTAATGACCAATTCTGCTAAACTTATCGCTTTCCGTTAGTTTTGTAATCATGTCTATGGACCCTGAAAATTTTGAGGAAGTTAAATCCAATTTTGACTCGTCTGGAGAGCTTCGTCCTGCAAAAATTGCAATTGTAGGTAGACCTAATGTTGGAAAATCAACGATATTTAATCGTTTAGCGGGTAAAAAGTTGGCAATTGTTAATGATACTCCCGGTGTAACCAGAGATATTCGTGAGGTTAGGTCAAAGCTTCGTGGTCATAGTATGGTGCTGATGGACACAGCTGGATTCGAGAATGCTAAAGGCCATAAAATTGAAGCTAAAATGCGTGCTCAAACCGAGTTGGCTGTACTCGATGCTGATATAGTTTTATTTGTATATGATGCTCGCGAAGGTGTGACTCCACTTGATCGCAACTTTGCACAATATGTCAGACGTAGCAATAAGACAACTTTTTTAGTAGCGAATAAATGTGAAAGTTCTGCTGCTGATGCTGGTATCACTGATGGTTATTCTCTTGGTATGGGGGACCCTATAGAGGTGGCTGCCGAGCATAACATCGGTTTTGGAGAGTTGGATGATGCGGTTGAACTTGCTTTACGTGACGTTGACCTTAATATTAGAGATGATAATATCGATTATGAAGAGGCACCTGTTCGTATCGCTATTGTGGGCCGACCAAATGCAGGAAAATCTACGTTAATCAATACTTTAATTGGTGAAAATAGACTTCTGGTTGGACCTGAGGCTGGTATTACTCGTGACTCTATAACTATTGATTATATGTGGCAAGGCCGCCGCGTTCAATTTCATGATACAGCTGGGTTACGTAAAAAATCAAAGGTTCATGAAACACTGGAAGTACTTTCTGTGCAAGACACATTGAGAGCGATTAAATTTGCTCAAGTTGTCATTTTATTAATGGACTCAACTCAGCCACTTGATAAGCAAGACCTTCAAATAGCAGCATTATGCGAACGTGAAGGTAGAGCTCTCGTTTTAGGAGCGTCAAAGTGGGATTTAGTAAAAAACAAGTCAGAAGCTTCAAAATTTCTACGTGATGAAACTAAGAGGTTATTGCCCCAGTTGAGGGGGTTAGAAATAATTATGTTTTCAGGATTGACGGGTAAGAGTGTTGATCGTTTATTACCTGCTATTGAACGTGTACAGATTAATTGGTCTGCCAAAGTAAAAACATCAGATTTAAATGACTGGTTACGTGAAAAAGTACAGCGCCATCCGCCCCCAGCTGTTAACGGTAGGCGTATCAAACCGAAATATATAAGTCAGACTAAAACAAGGCCCCCCACGTTTATTCTAAAGTGCTCACGAGCAACCAAGTTGCCTGAAAGTTATAAACGATACTTAATTAATGGCCTCAGAGAAGATTTTGATCTCCCGTCAGTTCCAATTAGGTTTTTTGTAAGAGCGGATGAAAATCCATATGATAATACAGTTCGCAAACAAGGAATAGAACCTTTACGAACAAAAGATAGGCCTTAATTAACCTATTTGTCCTCTGTGCCTGAGCTTATGGTCTGCAAGTACACAAGCTAACATTGCTTCTGCTACAGGTACACCTCTAATGCCGACGCAGGGATCATGTCTTCCTTTTGTTTTTAAATCAATTTCTTGACCGTCTGAATTAATACTTTGTACGGTTTTTAATATTGACGATGTTGGTTTAATAGCTATGCGAACGATAATATCATCCCCATTAGAAATACCGCCTAATATTCCGCCGGAGTTGTTACTTAGAAAATGTGGTTTTCCGTTATTCATTCTTAATTCATCAGCATTTTGTGTTCCACTTAGTCCAGCTGAATTAAAACCTGCACCAATTTCAACGCCTTTCACTGCATTTATACTCATCATACCCATCGCAATATCAGAGTCTAATTTTCCATAAATTGGAGCCCCCCAGCCTGCTGGAACGCCAGAGGCATGTACTTCAATAATCGCCCCTATTGAATTTCCATCTTTTCTAGTGGTGTCTAAATAAGTTTCCCATTTTGCAATAGAATCTGGATCAGGACACCAGAATGGGTTGCTATCTGTGATAGCCCAACTAAATTTTTCTCTATTTACTTTTAATTCTCCAATCTGTACGACTGCCCCTCTAATATTTATTTTTTCCCCTAATACTTTTCTAGCAATTGCCCCAGCCGCAACTCGATTAGCAGTTTCACGAGCAGAACTCCTTCCACCACCTCTATAATCACGTATGCCATATTTATTATGATATGTCATATCTGCGTGACCCGGACGATAACTTGATTTTATTTCTGAGTAATCTTTACTTCGTTGGTCTGTATTTTTTATCATTAAACTTATTGGAGTACCGGTTGTTTTTCCTTCAAATACTCCCGATAAAATTTGAACAATATCAGCCTCTCTTCTTTGAGTTACAAAACGTGAAGTACCTGGTTTTCTTTTGTCTAAATGTTTTTGAATGTCTGTTTCTGATAGTTTTATAAGTGGTGGGCAGCCGTCGATAACGCAACCTATAGCTGGGCCGTGACTTTCGCCCCATGTTGTAAACCGAAATAGGTGCCCGAAGGTATTGTGTGACATACCTTTTTCTTTAGACGGCTAAGTTATATAATGCCAGAAGAAGTTAAGAAAAATTTTGAAGGGTATTTCGAAATATACATTATTTTTGAATAAAAAAAATGGAGGGCTAACCCTCCATTTTCTAATTAAGACCTACACTTAACTAAAAGTTATAATTAGCACCAAATCTAATTTCATATGCTGAGGCATCGAAACTAGTTGAGAATGGTTGTCCCTCCACCAATGTACGAGGGAAACCAGGTTGCTCAAGAACACCCCATTTATCATTAACTAAATTAGTTAGATTATCAATGACCATAAACACTTGCGCTCTGTCGCCATCACGCATACCTGGTAATTCTTGAGAAATCTTTAAGTCAACTTTTGTCCAGCTTGGACCGGTGAATTGATTCCTCGTTGTGCCTTGTTGAAGTATGCTTGAGTTACCTAGAAACGGAGTGAAACTATATATACTGTTTTCTACTCCAGCTTGGGTTCTGCTGTACGGACGGCCTGAACTGGATTGGAAGAACGCAAAGATTCTAGTATCATAATCTTTCCAGAAATCTTTTGTGTAAGATACTGAACCAGAAAAACGATGCTTAATATTATAATTTGAAGGCGCCAATATCTCCTCTTGTGGATCTAGGAAAGCTCTGTTGTTGTAGTTTGAAAATGCTACAGAACTTGTCATTGGAGATACATCTTTTGCATCTGAATAAGCATAACCAAAGGTTGCTGCCCATCCACTATCCCAGTCCTTTGAGATGCCTAGTGAGGCTACGAAGGCCTCATTACCAACTTCACTATTAGTAAGGATAAAGGCATCCATATTAGGGCTGTCATATGTAGGATATGTAACACCATCAACAATTCGTGTTCCGTCCTGAATAAGGTCGGCACGTTTAATTATTGCCGTATCTTTACTTTGCGAAATTAATAGATCTGCTTGGAATAACCATGGACCACCAAATATGTCTTCGCCTGTATTAAAATCTGGTGTCCATGTGGCTCCTAGAGAGTACTTCCAATCGGATGGAATTTTAAAGTTAGGGTCAAGATAATTAAGTTCAAAATTACTACCTACCCCTGTGGCAACAGAGTCATAGACTACATCAGGTATAGCATAACCAGCAAAGTTAGGCACTCCATCTTCACCACCGGAGTATGTTTGAGCAAACAAGTCAATTGGGTTTGGTTGACCACTTCGACCAGCACGAGCGAGTGCACCTACTTGATCAATGTTATTTGCTGAATAGTTGTTTGAAAGCCAAACATTTGGATTACCACCGGAGTACCTACCAATTCCACCTCGAAGTTGTAAGTCGTTAGCAGCATCCCATGTAAATGCTAGGCGAGGCTGCAAAAGGCTTTTGCCATCGAGTGTTTGAGAATTGGAAAAACCATATTCTTGTACGAAATCTGGATTTTCTGTGGGTGCATCTGAGGTCGTATACCAATCAAAACGTGCTCCGGCTATAACAGACAAGCTGTCGTTTAATTGTATTTCATCCTGAGCATATACTGTGTTGATTGCGTAACCCCAATCAGCTGCAGCATCTACAGGGTTTTGAGATGGTGAGTTGTTGTAGTATATACGATCAACAAGACCGGCTTCAAATTCATCAATACCATTAAAACGAAGTTCCGTTTCCGTATGTTGTACAAATAAATTAAAGATGTCTAAATTGCGGTGTTCCGCTCCAAATAGTAATGAATGGTTTCCTGCATCATAATTCGCTCTGAAAGATAAATCTAGTTGATCATATGCAAGTTTATTGGATTGACGGCTATCGTCTCCGCCAAGGTAGACTGTTACGCCACGATCAGTGCTTATCTGGATTTCTCCAAAATCATTACCTCCAATTGAACGCACATCATTTTCAAGATCTAGGTAACCTACTCTGACCTCTGTTGAGAAATTATCAGTCCAATCTGAATATATGGCTCCAGATATAGATTCTAATTTAGAGCCTCTGTTGTAGAGGTGATTTGAGAATTCATATTCATCACTATCCCCGTCAGAGCGTACCGTATTGAAGCCATCATTATAATTGTAGGTGAAGGCTGCTCTGTGCTGATCGTTAATATTCCAGTCGAGCTTAACCAATATTTTCTCATCGGCATTCGCAAAACTTGAAGGAGTTGTACCTGGATTATACTGATAGACTCGGTTAGATATCTCTGAGATTCGATCGAGTTCTGCTTGACTAACTTGGAAGTTACCTGTTCCTATAGTTTGGTCTAAGTTAAATGTGTTTGCACCTTCTAGTTTTTCGTAAGCGACACTGAAGAAAAGCTTGTCTTTGATGATTGGGCCATTAACATTTATTCCGTAACGAATTTCATCATAATCATTGTAATTAGCGTCTCTACCGTCAACTTTCTTACCACGCAACCCATTGTCGGTGTAATCCATGAATGCTCCACCGTGGATTTCGTTCGTTCCAGATTTTGTAACTGAGTTAATATTACATGCAGTAAATCCACCATACTTTACATCAAACGGTGCTATTTCAACTGAAACCTGTTCAATGGCATCAAAAGGAAATGGTTGGCGCTCTGTGGGGTAGCCATTTGAATTTAATCCAAAAGCATCATTCATGGAAATGCCGTCAAGAGTTATAGAGTTAAATCTTGAGCTTTGCCCCACGCATTGAACTGAGTTTATATCTCCTCTAGATTCATCAACATAAACGCGAGGGTCTAATCTTATTATATCAGCTATATTTCTATTTATTGCGGGTGCATTTTCCAGTGTAACCTGGCTAAAAGTGGCGCTAGGGCCAACAGCTACGTCAGCTAAAACTTGCTTTTGCGCTACAACAATAATTTCATCTACGGAACTTGTATCGAGAGAAAAGTTCATGGCGGTGGACCCACCAAGCGAAAGATTAACGTTTTCAACCCGTTCCCCTTGGTAGCCGTTTGCTGATACTGTTACATCATACTGACCCGAAACTGGTAAGTTCCGGACTGCAAAACTTCCAGAGCTGTCAGTTTTTGCGCTTCTCGTTAAGCTTGTTGCCGTATTTGTTATAGTTACCTGTGCGCCAGATAAAGGGGTACTGCTTGATGTTGTAACATATCCTTGTACCTCAGAGGTTGTAACCTGCGCTTGTGCTATCGAACCTAGGCTCATAGCAAGGGCTATAGATGATGTGCTCATGATGGCTTTAAAGCCAAGTGAAGTAATGTGTGAGTTCATTTAATTCTCTTTGGGTTGTGAGATTTATCTCAGGTGAATCATTAAATATTTTTAATATTAGGTTTTATTAACTAGTTTTTGTGTTTTGTGCCACTGCTGCGTAAAAGAAAATTGTGAATTGTAATTATTTTTTTTATTTGTTGTAACCTTACAACACCCTCTGTTATCTCTTAGTATATAAAAATTGTAAGTTTTAATATCTATAGCATCGACAATTATGGTTTGTTAGTTAAGGCTGCATTTAAAAAAAAGTATTGTTCATGTCCCTAATCATAGCCATTTCAGGCGGCAGCTGTTCCGGAAAAACCACTTTAGCAAAGCTCTTGCAAAAACGTTTAGGGAACAATCGCTCAATGATTATTAGTCAGGACGATTATTATCTAGATATTCGCGAGAGGGTGAAAGATAATAAAATTCCAAACTTTGATATTCCTGAGGCTCTTGATTTTAATTTACTATTTGAAAACCTTAAATGCTTGAAGGATAAAAAGTCAGTTGTTTTACCGAGATATGATTTTTCAATACATCAAAGAATTGCTAGCACTAACCTTACAGACCCAAAAGATTTTATAATCGTAGAAGGATTATTATTGTTAGATAATACTGATGTTAGAGGTTTTGTAGATTTGTCTGTTTATATATCTTGCCCTCAAGACATCCGGTTTGAGCGAAGGCTTACTAGAGACATTAAAGAGAGAAAAAGAACAAAAGAATTCGTTATTAAACAATTTTCAAATGATGTTGAGCCAGCACATATTAAATATATTCAACCTTCTTCTGCGCATGCAGATTTAATTATAGATCAAAATGATTTCATAAACTCTGTTGACCAAGTGCTTGATACTATTATTGACTGTCTCTCAAATATTGATTCTAAAAAATCAGTTTATTAAATACTATTCTTGGGAGCTTTTATGAATCATCCAGCTTTTGGCTTAATAGGCGTTTTTCTAATTCTTCTAATGGCATGGATTTTTTCAGAAAATAAGAAGGCTATAAGTATCAGGACAGTCTTGGTTTGTTTTGCGCTGCAAGTTTTGATAGCTGTTTTAGTGTTGTATGTACCTTTTGGTCAAAACTTACTAACAGGGATGTCAGACTTAGTAATCACTTTGCTTTCTTATGCTGATGTTGGAATAAATTTTGTTTTTGGCGGTTTAGCTTCTGAGAATATTGGCTTCAGCTTTTTGATTAGAGTGCTGCCGGTTGTTATTTTTTTTGCTGCTCTTATGGAGGTTATGTATCATTTAAAAGTTATGCAGTTCGTTGTGCGCCACGCAGGAAGAGCAATATGTAGACTAACAAATTCAAGACCGGTTGAATCTTTGAATGTGGTAGCCAATATCTTTGTTGGGCAGACTGAGGCACCACTGAGCCTTAAGCCATATTTGCCGAGCATTTCTCGGCCTGAACTCTTCACTATAATGGTATCCGGTATGGCTTCAATCGCAGGAACTGTTTTAGCTGGATATATTCAACTAGGCATCAAGCCTGAATATCTTATTGCCGCTTGCTTTATGTCCGCTCCCGCAGGTTTATTAATGGCAAAGATAATTATGCCATCAAATGCTGAGGACTTTAATAAACCAGTAGATGAAGTTTTTGACCTGGCTGACGACCGTGAGCATGCTAATGTTATTTTGGCTGCCGCGGTAGGTGCTCAGAATGGAATGAAACTGGCAGTTAATATAGGAGCAATGCTGTTGGCTTTTGTTTCTTTAATTGCCTTACTTAATGGACTTCTTGGCTGGGCGGGAGGTTTTTTTGGGGCTGATAGCCTATCCATGCAAACAATTCTTGGTTTTATATTTGCCCCCGTAATGCTGGTGTTAAATGTTCCTTGGTCGGAGGCACAACAAGCTGGCGCTATTTTTGGTGAAAAAATTGTACTCAACGAATTTATCGCCTATATTAGTCTTGTAGATGTTCAAGATCAGTTGTCAGAGAGAACAGTTGTCATACTAACTTTCGCCCTTTGCGGGTTTGCTAATTTTAGTTCAATAGCTATTCTTCTCGGGGGTCTTGGTGCCCTAATTCCTGACCGCATGTCAGAAATGGCAAAAATGGGTATTAAAGCTGTATTTGCTGCGTCACTTGCTAATTTGATGAACGCTGCTTTAGCAGGCATATTAATTAGCGGTTTTTAAGTCCAATTTCAACTAAACGTTGGGTTAAAAACTCCTGGGCAGTGATTGCTGGTTCGGCTATGTCGCCTTCTTTTAAGCAGCTTTTTAATGGTTCAATAATTGTATCATTGTTAAGGTGTAAAAAGAAAGGTTTTGAATACCTAGGAAACATTGCTCTACTTGGTTTTGGATTTATCACTCGATGTGTTGTTGAAGGTAAAACACCAGATGTTATTCTTTGAAGCATATCGCCAACATTTACTACTACTGCGCCTTGTTTTGCATTAATATCTATCCAATTTCCAGATCTATGTTTGACTTGAAGCCCTGACTCTGATGCTCCTAGTAATAATGTAATTAGATTAATGTCTTCATGAGCCCCAGCTCGTACTGAGCCATTCAAAGGAGGTGCTACTTGGGGAGGGTAATGTAGTAGTCTTAAAATAGAGTTTCCATAGTTTACCTTATCTTGAAACCAGCCTTCATTTAAGTCTAAATAAAGTGCAATTGCTTTCAGTAACTCATTCCCTAGTTCATCAAATTCTTCATATAATTTAGATATATTTTGGTCGAAATCCTTTATTTCATCAACGCAAGGAGTTTGTTTCATAGTTGCATTATACTTTGATGATGGAAGGAGTTTTCTTCCTGTGTGCCAAAATTCTTTTAGATCTGCTTCTTTTTTATTCTTTGCGTTTTCTGTACCAACAGGAGAGTAACCGCGTTGAAAGCCATCTTCTGGATCAGAATATTTTTGTTTAATATTTTGCGGCAATGAAAAAAAAGCTTCGGATGATATATCAGCATTACGAATAATTTTTTCTGATATTCTATGATTTTCAATTATTGCAAATCCAGTTTCTTTGAATGATTTTCCAAGTAACTCAGAGAAAGAAAACTTGTCTATACTCCAGAGCTGGTAATCAATTGGATCAAGTTTGATCATATAATACTTCCAGTTAATATTTTTCTAGTTTATTATGTGTGTTGTAATTTATATAACAAGCAAATTAAAATCAATTTAGAAGTTTTTCTGAGGATAATATGGTAAGTCTAAAAGTGTGCTCTTTGGGATCTATAAATTTGGACTTTACTATTCAGACTCATTCTCTGCCAACAGCAGGTAACACTGTGGGGGGTGGGCATTTTAATACATTTCCTGGTGGCAAGGGTGCTAATGTTGCACTGGCAACCAAAAAAATGGGCGTAGATACGACCCTTTTGGGCGCTGTTGGTAATGATGATTTTGCTAATGAGGCTCTTGTTTTACTGAAAAAATCAGGAGTGGACCTTAGTAATTTAGTAATTTTTGATGATGTCTCCACTGGCATTGCTTTTATTAATGTAGATGAAAGCGGGGAGAATCAAATTGCTGTTGCTTCAGGTGCAAATGCTAATTTTTTTCCTGAGCACATCGGTGCAATAGATAGTGATGGTATTATAACTCAGTTCGAGATTCCGTTAGAAACCATATTTAAAGCTATTAAAGACTATAAAGGATTTGTAGCAATTAACCCATCTCCAGTTTTAGATGGGTTGGATAAATTGTTACCCTATGCGTCAGTCATAATTGTGAATGAAGGCGAGTATCAGGCCTACGCAGAAACTTTAAGTTCATATACTGGATTATTAGCAGTTACTAAAGGCGCTGAGGGAGCGGTGTTGTTTAAAAATAAAATTACTGTTGCGTCAATTAAACCTCCCCAAATGAAAGCAATAGATACGACTGGGGCAGGAGATTGCTTTGCAGCGGCGCTTTCTATATCTTTGATGGAAGGAAAGTCTTATGAAGAGGCTTTAGAATTTGCATGTGCTGCCGGAGCATTAGTTACTCAAAAAGTTGGCACGCAACCTGCTATGCCAAGTCGGCCTGAAATAGAAAAATTATCAAGTACCTTTTAGTATTTTGAAGATACGTTCAGGCACTGGTTTTTTTTCCATTATTTCTTTGAGAGTACAACCTACCATTTCATGTGGGAAAACAGCCCAAGATTTAGTTTTATGAATAAAATAATTGGGTTTTATCTCAGTTTTATTTTTTTCTGGTTTGTAAAAAACTGTGGCTACTTTAATTTCACAAGGCTTACTTAATTTACTGCCCTCTTTAATTGCTTCAATTGTTGCTTTAACCGATCGACCAGTATCAAAGATGTCGTCAACTAATAAAATTTTACTATCTGATGAAATGGTATCAATAACTTGACTAAGTCCGAAAATCCTTACTTCATTTGACTGGTTATTAATACCTTTGTATGATGAGGTCCTAATGGCAAAGTGTTCTGTATATACGCCAAGTAAATCTAATATTTCATGAACGGCGACACCAACAGGTGCCCCACCTCTCCAAATTCCAACAACATGTGTCGGATTAAAATCACTTTCAAATATTTTGAGTCCTAATTCAAATGAACTTTTAAGAAGTTCTTCAGCTGTAATAAATAATTTTTCCATCATTTGAAGCTAATATAAAGCATTTCTGCAATCAACTGTTCTAATCTCATAAAATTAAGTTATAGTAATTTATGAAGCGAAAACTTATAATTGATTGCGACCCAGGCCAGGATGACTGCATAAACCTTTTTATGGCCTTACCTCACACAGACCTGTATGATATATTAGGAATAACTGTTGTTGCTGGGAATGTAAGTTTAGAAAAAGTTTCAAGAAATGCTCGCATGATCTGTGAGATGTCTAATCGTTTTGATATACCTGTCTATGAAGGCTGCGACTCTCCCTTTGATGTTCCTTTAGTAACTGCTGAGGAAGTTCATAGTGATGAAGGGTTGGAGGGGATAGAGGTTTTTGAACCAGAAATCAAAGCTCAAGATAAACATGCAGTGGATTTTATAATTGATACTTTAATGGCAGCGGAAAGCGGGGAAATAACTTTAATTCCTACAGGCCCTCTCACTAACATCGCATCAGCTATTGAAAAAGAGCCATTAATTATAGATAAAATTTCTGAAATTGTTATGATGGGTGGAGCTTTGCGGGAAGGGGGTAATGTTACTCCTTCTGCGGAGTTTAACATTTTTGTGGACCCCAAGGCTGCACAAATAGTTTTTTCTAGTAAATGTAAGATAACTGTTTTTGGACTTGATGTAACGCACCAGGTTTTATCTTCGTTTGAAGTTCTTGAGAGAATTGGAACAATTGAAAATAAAGTTGCTCAGTCGGCTTATAACCTATTAACTTGCTATGGTCGATATGATGCAGAAAAATACGGTAATGATGGCGCACCATTACATGACCCTTGTACAATGGCTTATATCCTTAAGCCCGATTTATTTGAATTTAACACTAGAAACATATCTCTTTTTTCGTCATAACTGACATACATTAGATGACCTTCAGTGCCTTCGCCTTTTTTATCGAATATTCTTTTATCCCTATCTCCATCATCTTTAATACTAACTATCGCCCCAGGATTGTTTTTTAAATCATCATACACACTATTGTAGTCTTTATTTCTGGGTTTTACATAATATTTATCATCTGTCGCAAATTGTATAAAATCGTTCATAAATACAGGATAAATGGCACCTTTCTCTGAGTAATAGTCGTTACCATTTGATTGCTTTTTGTTTTTTAAAAAATCAAAAGCAACATTAATTGCTTCTTCAACA
>JABGVR010000012.1 GCA_018645985.1 Hellea sp.
GAGCCTAACCGCTATAGTTGGCTTTATTATTGCTTTAACATTATTTTTATTGAGCTTCATGAAATATCGAGCGCAATTAGGATGGATGAAATCTTCACTTTATTCAGTATTGGGTGTTGTATTTATGCTATTTATGGCTTGGTTGTTGAACAGAGATTTCCCACCAGGCTTGTTGCAAAGCTACTTTGATTTGCCATGGCCTTTTACTTAATAAAAGACATGCTTTCTAGAAAGGTAAATTTTTTTTGGGACTTTATATGCCATTATATTTAGTGAGGTAAAAAAATGAGTCAAACATCAATACCTTATATTTTTATGCGTGGTGGTACCTCGCGCGGACCATACTTTAATCGTGCAGATCTACCGACAGATCTCAATCATCTAGCCAAGGTTTTGGTATCTGTTTTAGGTTCGGGGCATCCACTTAATATTGATGGCATTGGTGGAGGAAATCCAGTCACTACAAAAGTAGCAATTCTCTCAAAGTCAAAAGACTCCTGGGCAGATATTGATTACTTTTTTGCACAGGTAAGTGTGGAAGATGGGCTAGTTGATTTTAAACCAACATGTGGCAATATATTGTCTGGTGTCGCCTCTGCAGCTATTGAAATGGGTTTACATCCAGCAGATAATGGAGAAACTTCTATCGCTATTAAGGCAGTAAATACTGGTGCAGAAATTCTTGCAAAAGTACAAACCCCAAACAGAAAAATTAGTTATACAGGTGATATAGCTATTGATGGAGTACCAGGCTCATCAGCTCCAGTAGAGTTGAATTTTATGAAAGTTTCAGGTTCTTCGACAGGTAAATTCCTACCTACTGGAAACTTAACTGACATTATTAATGACATTCCTGTGACTTGTATGGACGTTGCAATGCCAATGGTAATTGCCCGTGCAGAAGATTTTGGTTTAACAGGTTATGAAACCCGAGAAGCACTAGATGCAAATGAAGGTTTTCTCAATCGAATGGAGCAACTACGCATAAAAGCTGGAATTCTTATGGGTATGGGAGACGTATCCAAATCAGTAACACCAAAATTTGGCTTACTTGCCCCAGCACGTGATGGTGGGACAATTTCCACTCGTTACTTCATGCCTTGGAGTACACATCCTACAATGGCTGTTACGGGCAGCCAATGTCTTGCATCTTGTGCTTTAACACCTGGCACAGTGGCTGATGGAATTATTGATCGCCCTTCTGAAAGCCCAACTAAAGTAACCCTTGAGCATCCAATGGGGAAAATGGATGTTATTGTAGACTTTAAAATGAATGGCACTGAATTTAATCATATATCAGCTGGATTAATCCGCACCTGTAGAAAGATTGCAGAGGGACTTGTTTATGTACCTAACGAAATCTGGAAAGGTGAAAAAAAATAATGAAAGTAGCAATCTTAGACGATTGGTTTGATACTCTTCAGAATTTGCCCTGTTTTGAAAAATTAAGGGGCTTAGATGTAACAATCTTTAATGATCATGAAGCGGATGTAAATCAATTAGCAAAAAGATTAAAACCTTTTGATGTATTAGTTTTATTTCGTGAACGAACAGCTATAACAGCAGAACTTTTAGAGAAACTACCAAATCTTAAATTAATCTCACAGCGCAGTGTATATCCACACATCGATGTTGAAGCATGCAATCGTAAAGGTGTACTTCTTTGTTCTAACATGCACTCAGGAACTCCTTCCTATGCAGCCGCAGAACATACTTGGGCACTCATAATGAGTAGTATGCGCCAGATTCCACAACAGATGGCAAATATGCAAATGGGTGGTTGGCAAATGGGTGTAGGAAAAACTTTAAGAGGCCGAACATTAGGTCTTTATGGATATGGAAGAATAGCAAAAACTGTTGCAAAATATGCAGATGCTTTTGGGATGCAAGTGATTTGGTGGGGTTCTAAGTCAGGTCGCGAAAATGCTCGATCAGACGGTCACACCATTGCGGCAAACCGGAATGCCTTTTTTGCCACTTCAGATATAGTCTCCATACATGTACGTTTAAAACCGACCACACAGAATTTGATTACTGCTAACGATCTGGGCTGCATGAAAAAAGATGCACTTTTTATAAACACATCGCGAGCAGGAATTATAGAAAAAGGTGCCATGCTCAGCGCTTTGAACGAAGGTCGACCAGGAAGTGCAGCCTTAGATGTTTTTGATCAAGAACCAATTACTTGGTCAAATGATCCCTTAGCCAACCATCCTAATATTATATGTACACCCCATATAGGTTTTGTGACTGAAGATGAGTTTGAGTTACAATTTTCAGATATTTTTGATCAAATAGTTGCTTATAATCTCGGCAATCCTATCAATATGATTAACGAGGTGGTTTGGCGCGCATAATTCGAGCCAGAATGGGAGCTCCTAAAATCACAATAAAAATTCGCAATAGATGATGTGATACAACAAATCCCATATCAGCCCCAGCAATTAGAGCCATAACAACTAGCTCCGCTTGGCCGCCTGGTGCAAGAGATAAAATTGCTTCAACTGCTGGAGCAAGTTCAAATTTCATTACCAAACCAAGAACAGCCAGGGTCAGCAAAAGTAATAAAATGCAAAAACCTAATCCTGCAACTATATCTCTTCGCATTTCATCAATTGTAATGCCAACATATTTTACTCCAATACCAAGAGAAATAAAA
>JABGVR010000090.1 GCA_018645985.1 Hellea sp.
CCTTCAATAAAGAGCTATCATCGGGTGAATTTGAAGCAATTAATCTTTCAGTTGATTTGCGAGTGCAGTATGCTGTTTATGATGAGTTGCGAAATGGTATGCTAAAGCACCGTTCTCTGTCCAATGCGGGGATTGTTTTAAACATTAAGACTGGTGAAATACTCTCTATGGTCAGTTTGCCAAATTATGACCCGAACAATCCAGGGGTATCTGACCCTAGAGGTGAATTTAATAATGCAACTATGTCCACCTACGATTTGGGTTCAGTTTTTAAACCCCTTACAATGGCCATGGCTTTAGAGGATAAAGTGTCTTCTTTGACTGAAACTTATCCAGTTCATAAGCCCTTTAGAGTTCGCAATAAATTTATTCGTGACGACCACCCAAGTGAAATTCCTCTTGCTATGCCTGAAATATTAGCTGAGAGCTCTAATAGGGGAACTGCTATGCTAGCCTTAAGGGTGGGTGGTGACCAGCAGAAAAAATACTTACAAGAATTAGGTTTATTTGATAGGGCCCCTATAGAGCTATTTGAAAGCACTAACCCTCAATTGCAATCCAAATGGATTGATTTAACTACAGTTACTGTATCATACGGGCATGGCATTTCTGTTACCCCTTTGGCTTTAGCATCTGCTATTGGGGCTACGCTTAATGATGGTTTATATATATCGCCAACCATATTAAAATATATCCCTAACTCAAAGTTGGAAACGCGGCGAGTATTTTCTTCTGAAACATCTAAGTCAGTGAAAGATATGATGCGATACGTTGTTACTCACGGAACTGGAAAAAATGCGAATGTTCCAGGTTATGGTGTACTAGGAAAAACGGGAACTGCTGAAAAGCCAACTAAAGGTGGTTATGATCAAGATCGTTTAGTTACCTCGTTTGTTGGGGCATTTCCTTATGATGATCCAACTTATCTTGTTATGGTTACTTATGATGAACCTAAATCTGGGCCAGAAACATACGGATTTAAGGGAGCGGGTTGGAATGCAGCCCCGACCACTGGGGCAATAATTGAACGAATAGCTCCAATGTTGGGTGTACCTCGAGAGGTATCAGCTCTAGTAAAAAGTCCTTTTGGATTGGAGTTGTCTCCATGAAGTTAAAAGATTTTGGTTTTAAAAGTAATAAATATGTGAATGGTATAACCTGTGATAGTCGCCAAGTAAAAAAAGGTTATATTTTTGCGGCTCTACCGGGCTCGAATATGGATGGCCGTAACTTTATAGATGAGGCTATAAATAAAGGCGCTATCGCAGTATTATCTTATGGCCAAATAGATATATCAGTGCCTTACATTTCTAATAAAGAGCCAAGGTTAATTTATGCGCAGATGGCTGGAAAGTTCTATTCAGGTCAGCCTGAAAACTTAGTTGCCATTACGGGAACAAATGGAAAAAGCTCAACTGCTGATTTCTTACGTCAAATTTGGTCTCTTTACGGAGAACAGGCTGCTTGCGTCGGAACCCTTGGGGTAGTCTCAAAAAAAACAATAAAAAAACTAGATCATACAACACCGGATGCGGTTCAACTACATAGCATTTTGTCCAAATTAAATGATGATGGGGTTACCCATGTTGCCATGGAGGCTTCATCCCATGGTCTAGATCAGAGACGGCTTGATTCAGTAGTCGTTAAAGCAGCGGGTTTTACTAATTTAACTCAAGATCATTATGATTATCATCAAGGATCTGAGAGTTATTTTAAAGCTAAAGAAAGACTATTCTCAGAATTACTCAAAAGTAACACTGCAGCAGTTATAAACACTGATGATGAGTATGGTGTAAGGCTAGTAAAAAAGTGTTTGGACACCGGTAAAAATGTAATGGAGATTGGCTGGTCTGGTAAAGATATAAGAATTGAAGAAATCATGCCTCTCGCATCAAGTCAAATAATAAAGGTCTTTGTACTTGGTGAAAGGTATGAATTAGAACTTCCTTTGGTTGGAGAGTTTCAGGTTTTGAACGCAATTCTGGCGCTGGGTTTAGCTATAAAAACTGGTGTAAAAAAAGAAGCTGCTATTGATTTACTCAAAATGCTAAAGGGAGTTCCGGGTCGTATGGAGTTGGCTGGCTATGGAGAGGGTGGGTCGCCTATATTTGTAGATTTTGCCCATACTGAAGATGGATTAGACAAATTATTGCGCTCCTTAAGGCCACATACTGAAGGAAATCTTGTCGTGGTGTTTGGCTGCGGGGGGGACAGAGACAATGGTAAACGCATTAAAATGGGTAAGGTTGCTGCAAAATTAGCAGATAGAGTAATTGTAACTGACGATAACCCTAGAACTGAATGCTCATCAGCAATTCGAAATGCAATAATCGAGGGTTGCCCGAGCGCTTTAGAGGTCCCTGACCGTTACAATGCAATATTTAAAGGCATAAAAGGTTTAAAGCCAAAAGACTGTCTGGTTATTGCAGGAAAAGGCCATGAGCAAGGTCAAATTATTGGAGAAAAAACAATACCTTTCTCAGATATTGATCAAGTCAAGCTAATACTTGAGGGGCTTTTTCATGAATAAAATTTTATGGACTTCAAAAGATATTGCTTGCTCCGTGAGCGGTAAAGAGTCTGAAGATTTTAATATTTATGGTATATCAATTGATACAAGAACGTTGAAAAAAGGTGACCTTTTTGTTCCACTAGTGCATGTTCGAGATGGCCACGAATTTATAGATGAGGCAATAAAAAAAGGTGCGGGGGGAACTATATCAATTAAACAAAACCCTCATAAAACCATTATTGTTGAAAATAGTTTTGATGCTTTATGCGATCTCGGAAAGGCTGCATTGGAGCGTTCTAAATCACTCATAGTTGCTGTTACGGGTAGCGTGGGTAAAACAAGTGTAAAGGACGCTTTAGCTCAAATGTTTTCTTCTTTTGGGGATACTCATAAATCAGTTAAGTCATATAATAATAAATGGGGTTTACCGCTTACAATGGCTAGAATGCCAGTCTGCACTAGGTATGGTGTATTTGAACTAGGTATGAATCATGCAGGTGAGATTTCTGACCTATCTAAACTGTTGAAGCCTGATATTGCAATTATAACAAATGTTGGTGAGGCGCATTTAGCGCAATTTAATAATGTTTTGGAAATAGCCGATGCTAAGTCAGAAATAATTGACGGATTGCATGCTGATGGAACACTGATACTTAATAATGACAATGAATACTCCAGTCGTATTTCAGGTAAAGCAAAAGATAAAAAAGTAATTACTTTCGGCTATTCTGAAGCATCGGATGTTCTGATTGTGGCTAATCAATGCAAGGTAAATGGTAGCAACATTCGTTTAAAAATAAACAATCAGTTAATAGATTTGTATATTGCGGTACCTGGAAAGCATTGGGTAACAAATATTGCAGCATGTATGGCTGTTGCTTATGCTTCAGGAATTGATTTGCGAAAAGCAGCAAATGCATTGGGTACTATTACAGCTCAACCTGGTAGAGGGGAGCAATCTGTAATTGATATTGACGGCAAGAAAATCATACTCATTGATGAGAGTTATAATGCTAACGTAGTTTCAATGAAGGCTTCAATAGAGCTCTTAGGTTTAAAGTCTGGCCGTTTAATAGCTATCCTTGGTGACATGAATGAGTTGGGCGAAGACGAATTAAATTTACATTTGTCACTTTCTGAACCGATTAAAGAGGCATCAATCGACCGAGTCATTTTAATAGGTAAAAACATGCAGGAATTGCAGTCTGTTATTCCTCAAAAAATTCATACAGCAACGGTAAAAAATTGGGAGCAAGCAATTATTGCGCTTAAGAACGTAATTGAAGACGGTGATAATGTACTTGTTAAGGGATCCAATAGTCTCGGTTTAGGAAAACTTGTAGAGGCTTTGAAAGTAGGGAAAACATAATGTTATTAGAGTTATTGAAATTATTTGATGAAACTAGCCATATATTTAATCTATTTAATTACATAACATTTAGAGTTGGCGGAGCATTGATGACATCTATGTTCATGGCCTTTATTTTGGGTCCATATTTCATAAAATACTTACGCGATAAACAAGGCAAAGGACAGCCTATAAGAAAAGATGGACCGGAAGGTCATATAATTAAAAAAGCTGGAACCCCGACAATGGGAGGATTGCTTTTATTAACTTGTATTATAATCTCAACATTACTTTGGTCTGACTTAAACAACCCTTTTTTATGGACAGTGATGTTAGTAACTTTAAGTTATGGTCTTATAGGTTTTTATGACGACTTTCTAAAAGTATCTAGGCACAGTCCAAAAGGGTTTAGCGGAAAAATAAAAATTATCCTTGAATTTGCTATAGCCTTAATAGCGTGCTGGTTTCTAACAGGTATCTTTCCTTCAGGTAAAGAGGGGTTTGAAACAGGCCTTGCCATACCATTTTTAAAGGACTTCACTATTAATCTTGGAGTTTTTTTTCTTCCTTTTGGATGTTTAGTTATAGTGGGGGCTTCTAATGCTGTAAATCTAACTGACGGACTTGATGGATTGGCCATCGTGCCAGTTATGATAGCCTGCATGAGCTTAGCCTTTATTGCATACTTTGTTGGCAATAGTGTTTTTTCAGATTATTTGGGAATACCGTATATACCAGGGTCGGCTGAAATTACTATCTTTTTAGGCGCAATCATAGGCGCTTCATTAGGTTTTTTGTGGTATAATGCTCCTCCTGCTATGGTTTTTATGGGTGACACTGGATCACTAGCTTTAGGCGGTGCGCTAGGTGTGACTGCAGTAGCTATAAAGCATGAGATAGTTCTAGCTATTATTGGTGGGTTATTTGTTTTAGAAGCTGTTTCAGTTATTATTCAGGTTGCTTCATTTAAATTAACAGGGAAAAGAATTTTCCGAATGGCGCCAATTCACCATCACTTTGAAAAGAAAGGCTGGGCTGAGCCAACGATAGTTATAAGATTTTGGATAATTGCCATAATTCTTGCCTTGATTGGTCTCTCAACTCTGAAACTCAGGTAAACTGGTGATAAGGTCAACTTCATATAAGGGTAAAAAGGTAGCTGTCTTTGGTTTGGGGTTAACTGGTATTAGCGCTGCATTGTCCTTGGCTTCTGGAGGCGCTGATGTTTTTGCTTGGGATGATAATGATGCCTCAGTTATCTTAGCGCGAGAAAATGGAGTAAAGGTAGAGAATTTAGCTAAAGTAGATTGGTCACTTTTTGAAGCTCTTATTTTATCACCCGGCATTCCAGATAACCTTCCAAAACCTCACTGGACAGCGATCAAGGCCCGAAAGTATAATATTCCCATCATCTGCGATATTGAGCTTTTTGCTCGAGAAATAAATTTATTGCCGCCCGAGCAAAAACCTAAAGTCATAGCTATCACTGGAACCAATGGAAAATCAACTACTACAGCACTAATTGGACATATTTTATCTTATTGTGGAAAGGATACCGAAGTAGGTGGAAATATTGGCCAAGGAATATTGAGCCTTCAAAGAATGCATGCTGGTAAACACTATGTAATTGAATTGTCATCATATCAGCTTGAACGTACAAACTCATTGCGGGCTGATGCGGCAGTCTTATTAAATTTATCACCTGATCATTTGGATCGGCATGGAGAATTTAATAATTACTGTAATGTTAAGAAAAAAATTTTTAATAATCAGTTGCAAGAGGACACATCTGTAATTGGAGTAGGTACGGATTCAACCAAACTTATTTTTTCTGACCTAACAGCCAAAAATGGAAGACGTATAATTCCAGTGTCTGCTAACAAGTCTTTAGGCCGAGGTGTTTCTGTCGTTAGTAGTAAACTATATAGTAATATAAATGGAAAATGTGTTGAGATATGTGATTTATCTAAAGCTAAGGCCTTATCTGGTAGACACAATCATGAAAATGCGGCTGCTGCCTATGCTTCAATACAGTCTCTTGGTTTAAATATTAAAGAAATTGGGGAAGCTATTTTATCGTTTCCTGGATTGCCACATAGAATGGAAAAGCTTGGGTTTGCAAGTACTGTAATGTTTGTAAATGATAGCAAAGCTACTAATTCAGACGCTGCAATGCAGGCGTTGAGTACATACTCAAATATTTTCTGGATTTTAGGTGGCATATCAAAATCAGATGGTATTGAACCTTTAATCCCCTATTTTAAGAATGTTTCAAAGTCTTACCTAATTGGAGATTCA
>JABGVR010000091.1 GCA_018645985.1 Hellea sp.
TAATGGCAAATAATTAAATATTTCTGTTCCATTCATCATCACATCAGTAAGAATAATATCGCCATGACCTGTAGCAGACCATTTTAAAAGTGTTTCCGCATTATCGGTTGCCTTAACAGTATGGCCGGCGCGTGTTAAAGCCTTTGATAAGACTAATCTTATACTAGCGTCGTCGTCAGCTAATAAAATTTCGTATTTCATAATATCTCTCTATCTGTCAATAAAATTGAAAAAGTGGTTTTACCTTGCTCTGATTTAAACTCTACAATACCGCCATGCGCAGAAGCAATTTTTGCTACAAGCGGGAGACCTAATCCTTGACCTTCTTTTTTACTCGTAACAAAGGGCATAAAAACTTGATCCAAAATATTTTCAGGTATTCCCGAGCCATTATCCGTAACACTTATCTCTATAGGAAGGTGCTGCGCAGACCCTTGCCCGTCAAGCAATTTACTCACACCACTTCTATATTTGGTTTCCAATATTACCTCTGGTGAGCACTCGATAGATTGACATGCTTCACAAGCATTCTTAATAATATTAAGCATAGCTTGCATTAGTGTATCAGCATCTCCCATAATAGTCGGAATAGAAGGATCGTATCTCTCCGTAATAATTAACTCCGGGTTAGCGGATTGTATAACTTTTCTTGCACTCTGTAAAATTTCATGAATATTGACACGTGTAAAATCCACAGGGTTTGGGTCACCAAGCACCTCTATTTTATCAGCAAGTCTTCCGATGCGGTCGATTTCTGAACTAATTAAATCAATTAAATCATGTGCTTCCTCGCCTTCAACATCTTGCCTGAGCAGTTGGGTTGCACCTTTTATACCAGCTAATGGATTTTTGAGCTCATGCGCTATTAAGTTTCCCAAACCAGAAACAGATTGTGCATCTGTATGTGAGGATATAGAGCGAGAATTTGAAGGCCAGATACTTAAGCAAACATGAGATCCGCTAGGAAACACTGTTAGATGACATGTTTTTTTATCAATTTTTATTAAATTAAGTGAACAATCTCGAACTATTATTGGAGCTTCAGACCTATGACACCTTCTAATAATATCTTTATTAGATGAATCAAACAGAAATATATCTGTAAGTTTAAAACCAATAACTTTTGAAGAAGAAGTCTTGAACCATTGTAGGGCATTATCGTTTGCCCATAAAATACAATTATCAACTGGACTAATTAAAAATAAAGGATAAGGCCAATCGTCTTTTAGAAAATTTATCTCAACATTATTGCTCATTATTTACTTCTCTCTATCGTTTGAAAAGATAACATCAAGCGTATCATACACTTTTGAGCTTTGAGACATTTGAACAATAGATGACTTAATTTCACTACCATCAATCAAATTTAAATCATCCACATAACCAATTAAATGCCTTCTAGCAATTTTGACACCCTTTCTTTCTCCATAAAAATCAATAATGTCTCGGTAGTGATTTAAAACAATCTTCTTTTTATCTTTTAATTTTAATTGTTTTGGTATAGTTGATTTGTCTACTGCAGAGATTATTTCTTGTAGTTTCCAAGGCGACCCAATTAGGGCCCTCCCTACCATAACACCAGCAGCAGAAGACTTATCTAATGCTTCGATAGCATCATTAGCATTATTGATATCTCCATTTACAAAAACAGGTATATCAACAGCTTCGACTGTTTCCTTTACTGCGCTCCAATCAGCTTTTCCATCATAAAACTGACACCTTGTTCTTCCATGGACTACTATCATTTTTACCCCTGCCTTTTGGGCTTTGACGGCCAGAGATGGAGCGTTTAAATTATCAATGTCCCAACCTAATCTCATCTTTAAAGTAACCGGTATATCTACGGAGTTTATTGTAGCGACTATTAATTCCAGTGCATTATCAATATTTTTCATTAGAGCAGATCCTGACATACCTGAGGTAACTTTTCTCGCAGGGCAACCCATATTTATATCTATTAATGCAGCACCAGCTTCCTGGGAAAGTTTAGCAGCCTTAGACATCCAGTTCTTTTCACATCCAACAAGTTGAATCACAAGGGGATCTATTTCCCCTCCACCAGCCGCCCTTGCTAACGTATCCGCTTTACCCATAGCCAACATCTGACCTGCAACCATTTCCGATACGATAAGGCCTGGATTGAATAAATTAACAACTCGCCTAAAAGGTAAATCTGTCAATCCGGACATGGGGGCAACAAGAACACGAGATCGTAATTCATACTTGCCAATTTTAGGCATAAAGGTCATGATTGCTATATAATACAGTAAATACATATGCACAATAATTCATCGTTGCCACAAGAGTATAAATGACAAGAATTGCACAAATAATAGTCGCAGCGGGAAAAGGCGCACGATTAGGTAGCACAATACCTAAACAATATCTTAAATTAGCGGGAAAACTATTAATAGAACATACTATTTCAGCGATGAATTCAACTGACTTAATAGATGAGACTATAATAGTAGTCGCTAAGAAGGATAAAATTATATCTGATATAATTAGCCGCTATAAGAATATACGTATTGTCATAGGCGGAGACACGAGAGCTAAGTCTTCTTTAGCAGGACTATTATCTCTTTCAAACAAGCCTCCCGATATAGTACTTATACATGATGCCGCGAGGCCCTTTGTATCCAAATCTACTGTAGTTGATATTATATCTAATTTAAAAGAAAACACCGCAGTTGCACCTGCCCTACCAGTTGTTAATGCCTTAAAAACGATCGATGGGATAAAGATTGATAGGAAGTCGCTTTTCAGAATACAAACACCCCAAGGGTTTAATTATAAAGAAATAACACAAGCCTATAATAACTTATCACAGAATATAACACCTGATGATGATATTGAGGTAGCTAAGTTATCAGGTATCAATATTTGTTATTCGGAAGGCGACCCTAATAATTTTAAAGTAACGTATCCCAAGGATTTTGAGAGAGCAAAAAAAATGATTTCATTAAATAATTACATAGCTACGGGAAATGGATTCGATGTACACCGATTAGCAACTGGAGATAAAGTTTGGCTATGCGGTGTTCCTATAAAGTGTGAATTCAGCCTACTGGGACATTCAGATGCAGATGTTGCCCTCCATGCTTTAACTGATGCTATTTTAGGAACTATAGCTCTAGGAGATATCGGGGACCATTTTCCTCCAACAGACCCACAGTGGATGAATGCAAAGTCTGAAAAATTCTTATTATTTGCGTTAAGTGAATTAAAAAAACGCGGCGGAGTATTACAACACTTGGATGTAACTATAATTTGTGAAAATCCCAAAATTAAACCATATCGTCAAAGTATGAGGGATAAATTATCGCAGATTTGCAATCTGCCAATCAAAAAAATAAGTGTGAAGGCAACTACAACTGAAAAATTAGGGTTTACCGGCAGGAGTGAAGGCATAGCAGCCCAAGCTACAGCAACGGTAAAATTACCCGAATAACTATGAAACAATTAAATACATTGATTGATAAAGAAGCTCAAAAACTTCTATTTATTTTTAACAAAAGCAAACTTAGCCTCAGTACAGCCGAAAGCTGTACAGGGGGCCTTATATCTACAATCATAACATCTTTCTCTGGTGCTTCTTCAGTTTTTATGGGTGGAATTATAGCATATGATAATGAAGTTAAAAATAAAGTTCTCGGAATACCATTTAATATTATAGATAATAATGGGGCCGTCAGTGCTGCTGTGGCAGAAGCAATGTCCGAAAATACAGTTAAAATGTTTAATACAAACTTTGCAATATCGGTTACCGGTGTTGCGGGCCCTAATGGTGGATCAGTAGAAAAGCCTGTAGGCACTGTTTGGATTAGTATTTCTTATTTAATTGGAAAGAGCATAAAAACTAAATCTAATTTATTTTGCTTTGGACAGAAGAGCAGAGAACATATTAGAAAATTAACTTGTTATGAAGCAATGAAATTGGCTAACTCAATTGCATTAAATAATAATAAAAATTAAAAGTTCATCTAAATACTCAAAACTTCAATCTCCTTAATAAAATCAACTCCACATTTATTGACTTTCTTAAAAAGTTCCGATGCTCTATTTTCGAATGCTTCCATTATTATTTCACTATACCTATTAATTCTACTTTGAACCAATAAGTTAAGAGGGAAAGCTTTGAGGGATACATCCACCTCAAACAGTACCGCTGTAGAGCCATTACTCAGTTTGCAAAAAACCCATTTGTTCGTGAGAGACTTTAATGCGCCCCCATCACCAGATTTCTCAACAAATATTGATCTCTTTTTGGGATCTATCATAACTCTAGATTTAAAACACTCCCTCAGTAGCTTGTAGCTCACGACAGCCTCCGCCTCAAAATTATTAATGTTACTTCTGTTTTTTATTCTAAGGGCAGAAATTAAATTGATAAAATTCGGATAATCCTCAACATTTGCAACTAAAGATAAAAGATCGTCTGCATCATATTCTAAATGCTTTATAAGCTTTACTGATGGCATTACTTATATCTTTTTTTTCTATTCTCCTGCAGTTCTTTAAAATCACTGTCTGCGTGATAGGAGGAGCGTGTAAGTGGACTGGCTGAAACTAGGAGAAACCCTTTAGCTTTGGCAATGGTTTCATAACCCTTAAATTCTTCAGGAGATACAAATCTATCTACGGCCACATGCTTTCTAGTAGGCTGCAGGTATTGTCCTATTGTCAGAAAATCAACTCCAGCCGTTCGCATATCATCCATAACCTGCATAACCTCTTCCTTTGTTTCACCTAAACCAACCATAATACCTGACTTTGTAAATTGATCAGGATCTCGTTGCTTTACTTTATCAAGCAATCGAAGGGGTCACAGCAATAGTGATCTGTTGAAGGAGAAAGCATCCAGAAGATAATTGAAGATATAAACA
>JABGVR010000092.1 GCA_018645985.1 Hellea sp.
TCTTGGAGAGGTTCAGGTTGCACGCGCAGGATGGATTGGAGATTATTCTGACCCATATAATTTTCTTTTTTTACTAGAATCTGATAATACGGGATTTAATTATGCCCGTTACAACAATCCAGAATATGACTCTTTGATGGATAAGGCATCTAATGAGCTTGATCTAAGTAAGCGAGCTAAAATTTTACAACAAGCTGAGAAAATGATTATGAGTGCTACGCCTTTTCTTCCTATATTTTATTATTCTTCCTTTACATTAGTTTCTCCTGAAATTGAGAATTGGCAGAGTAATGTTATGAATAAAAACCCGACTCGGTTTTTATCTTTTAAAAAGTCAGGGTAGTTAAATGCTAAACTATGCTTTTAAACGTATTTTAACAATCATCCCAACTTTGTTCGCTATCATAACGCTGACCTTTTTTCTGATGCGAATTGCGCCCGGTGGTCCGTTTGATGAAGAACGCCCGTTGGCTCCTGCTGTCCTAGAAAACATTCAGGCCAGCTATGGGCTTAACAAACCACTAATCGAACAATACTTCATTTATATTGGTAATTTGTTGCAAGGTGATATGGGGCCTTCATTTGTATACCGTGACAAGCGAGTTCATGAGGTATTAGCCGAAGGTTTGCCGATTTCTATAACTCTTGGGGGCACAGCTCTATTACTAGCGCTTATCATTGGAGTTTTTCTGGGGAGTATTGCTGCTCTTAATCAAAATAAAAAAACAGATGTTTTTATTGTTACCTTTGCTACCTTTGGCATTACAACGCCAAATTATGTAATCGCCCCAATTCTGACGCTTATTTTTGCCCTGACATTTAGCATACTACCGGCAACGGGTTGGGGAAGCCCATCTCAGATGGTTCTACCTGTAGTCTCTCTTGCTCTTCCACAAATCGCTATCGTAACGCGATTAATGCGCGGCAGCATGCTAGAGGCCCTAAAATCAGACCATATTCGAACAGCGCGTGCTTATGGTTTGCCCATAACCCATGTTGTTGGAAAGCACGCAATGAGATCAGCTTTGCTACCTGTATTGAGTTATCTGGGGCCAGCCGCTGCAGCATTAATGACGGGTTCAATTGTAATTGAGCAGATATTTAACTTACCCGGTATTGGCCGCTATTTTGTCACTAGCGCTCTGAACCGTGATTATACGATGGTCATGGGTACAGTCATAATAGTCGCTACACTTGTACTGGTTTTTAACCTGATTGTCGATTTACTTTACACTGTTCTAGATCCACGGGTGCGTTATGACTGAGACGGTATTAACCCATGATAACAAACCATCAGAGGGCGTTGTAAAAGGGCGTTCGCTTCTTGATACAGCCTTGCTTCGTCTTAAACGTAACCGCGCCGCGATGGTATCTCTTTGGGTAATTATTGGAATGACCCTCGCTGCAATTATTGGCCCTGCGGTATCCACACACTCCTATGATGAGGTCTACAATCACTTTGTTGGAGAAAAGCCTTCGATTGGCGCTTATCCAAAACAGGAACAAATTACTCCGATCACAGAGCGCGCTTTGAGCCGAGCGCGAGTAGATATGGAAGATATAAATATTTCAAAAGATAACGTGAAGATTAGCGTTGTTAATCGTAAGCAAGAGCCACTTGATCCACGTATTACTCGATATCTAATGCGGGCTGATATTTTTCAAAATGTTAGCCTTGAAATATTAAAAGCTGACCCTCAGCGCGGAGTCATATCAGCTGATATTAAACCTTTACGGTTTTTAATGGGGACAGATCAGAACGGTCGTGATTTGCTCACTCGAATTCTTGTTTCACTTCGGATTTCTCTAATGGTTGGCGCACTTGCAACAGGAGTTGCCTTGATAATTGGGGTAACTTATGGGGCCGTATCTGGCTTTGTCGGTGGTAATATTGACAATCTTATGATGCGATTTGTCGATTTGCTGTATTCTTTGCCATTTGTGTTTTTTGTTATTCTTTTAGTGGTATTTTTTGGGAATAATATTTTTCTCATTTTCATAGCTGTTGGCTGCATACAGTGGCTAGATATGGCAAGAATTGTTCGTGGTCAGACTCTACAATTGAAACAACAAGAGTTTGTGCAAGCGTCTGAGGCCCTTGGTGTAAATCAGGGTAATATAATTAAACGTCACATTATTCCAAACCTTGCCGGCACAGTTGTAGTTTATATGACCCTTCTTATACCCAGGGTCATTTTGCTTGAGAGTTTCTTAAGCTTTTTGGGACTGGGTGTTCAAGAACCCTTAACTTCGCTTGGGGTTTTGATTGCTGAAGGGGCTAGATACATGCGAAATGATCCCTATTTACTTATTTTCCCAGCTTTAACTATGTCAATCTTACTATTTGCGCTCAATTTTCTAGGCGACGGGCTGCGCGATGCTTTAGACCCTAAGGACCGATAGTATGAACACGCAAACCTCTGTGCTCAATATTCAGGATTTAGTTGTTGATTTTGATACCCCTGATGGCGTGGTTCATGCTGTCAAGGGTGTTTCAATGGCTATCGCTCCGGGTGAAATTGTTGCTATTGTGGGAGAAAGTGGTTCTGGTAAAAGCCAGATTGCAATGTCAGTATTGGGAATTTTGGCTTCTAATGGTAAAGCAAGTGGAAAAATTCTTTTTAACGACCAGGATATTTTACACCTACCCAGAAAAGAGTTGAACTCTATACGTGGATCAAAAATTTCTATTATCTTTCAGGAGCCCATGACCTCATTGGACCCGTTATACCGCGTGGGTGAGCAGATTATGGAACCTCTGCGTGCTCACAAAGGACTAAGCAGAAGCGAAGCAAAAAAACGCGCGTTAGAACTGATGCGACAAGTGCAAATTCCTGATCCGGAGAGAAGATTTAAATCTTTTCCAAATGAAATGTCGGGCGGACAGCGTCAACGTATCATGATTGCGCTGGCGCTGGCTAATGAACCAGACATACTAATTGCTGATGAGCCAACAACGGCTCTAGATGTTACAACGCAGGCTGAAATTCTTAAATTGCTTGCTGAGCTTAATAAACAACTTGGGATGAGTATTGTTTTTATTACCCATGACCTGGGTATTGTCGAGGCTTTTGCTGAGCGAGTTTATGTTATGCAAAGCGGCGAAGTAAAAGAATTTGGTTCAACAAACGCTATATTCAAAACGCCTAAAACCGAGTATACAAAGACGCTCCTTGATGCAGAGCCAGAGGGTGCTAAGGAGCCAGTCAAAAAGACCCAAGATATTGTCCTAGAGACCGAAAAAATGGATGTTGTCTATGGTCATGCACCAAGATTCTTACAAAAAGACACACGGTTTCATGCCGTTAAAGACACAAGCCTTAGATTGCATAAAGGCCAGACGATAGGTCTTGTTGGAGAAAGTGGGTCTGGAAAGTCGACGCTTGGACGTGCGCTTTTAAGATTAACAGAAAGCACTGGTAAAATTGTTTACCTAGGTAACAATATAGATAAGGTGCCTTTAAAATCGCTTAAACCTTTGCGTGAAGAGTTGCAGATGGTCTTTCAAGACCCCTACGGCTCTCTCTCACCTCGCATGACAGTCTTAAATATTGTAGAAGAGGGTCTTCAAACACATAAGCCTCAGTTAAGTAAAGTAGAGCGGCAGAAGCTTTCTCTCTCTACTTTAGAAAAGGTTGGTCTTGACCCATCTGTCCGCAATCGTTTTCCACATGAATTTTCTGGTGGGCAAAGACAAAGAATAGCAATCGCACGTGCTATGGTGCTTCAGCCAAAAGTTGTCGTGCTTGACGAGCCGACCTCAGCGCTTGACAGAACAGTACAAAAAGAGGTTTTGGAGCTTTTACGTTCTTTACAGAGTGAGTTCTCATTATCTTATATTTTCATAAGTCACGACCTTGCAGTTATAAAAGTGATGGCCGATTATGTTATGGTTATGAAAAATGGAAAGATTATTGAAGAAGGCGTTACTCAAGAAATTTTTGAAAGGCCGAGGCAGAATTACACAAAGAGCTTAATTACCAGTTCGTTTAATTTAAAAGAGCTTCTTAGCGAAGTTTGATATGACATTATTTGAATTGAATTGAGCTATTTTAGCTAATGGTTAATATTTGTTTATACTTCCTTAATTTCTATTGTTAAAATATTTCAGAATATTGACGGTTTTGTTTATTTACGCCAATATTGGCATCAAATTGACTATTGAATGCACTTCCATGAAATTAAGAGGAGATTGAGGTGATAAAATTTACAAAAGGCGTTTCAGCCACAGCACTGATGATGGCCCTAGCAGCATGCAGTAATAACACTGATGCATTTAAAAATTCGGATATTAATAGTTCCAATAGCGTTTCGGCTATGTCAGATACTATTACCATCACTGAGGCTGAGCTTAAAGATAACCCATTTGTTAAGCCTTGGGAAACTCCTTATGGTGTTCCGCCCTTTGACAGTATTGAGGACAGTCATTTTATGCCAGCAATAAAAGCTGGTATTTTGGAACTCCGAAAAGAAATTGACGAAATTGTTTTAAACAATGATTTGCCTAGTTTTGAAAACACTATTGTGGCTCTGGATCTTGCGGGTAGTCAGCTGAGTAAAGTGTCCAGCACATTTGGTAATATTACAGGAACTGACACGAACGATACTTTGCGCTCTTTGCAAGGAAAGGTTTCACCCTTGCTTACCCGTGAATATAATAAAATTCAATTTAACGAAGATCTTTTCGCTCGCGTGAAGTTTGTTTATGAAAGTCGAGATAGTTTGAATCTCGACGAACAGGACGCGCGACTTTTGGAGCTAACGCATAGAGGCTTCGTTCGTGCAGGAGCAAATTTAAGTTTAGAAAGTAAAGCGCGCATTGCCAAAATTAATGAAGAGCTATCCTCCCTTACGACCGAATTTGGTCAAAATATTTTAGCTTCGACAGTCGGTTTTAAAATGGAAATTACCAATCCAGAACATTTAAGTGGTTTGAGTGAAAGTTTTAAAGCGAGCATTAAGGTTGGTAACGAGGAAAGGTGGGTAGTTGGCCTGAATCGCTCCCCTTTTGAAACTTTTATGACACAATCAACAAATAGAGAACTTCGCAAAAAATTATTTGATGGCTACAGATTACGTGGCTCATCGGGTGATAGTAATAATGGACCCATCGTAATTAAAATAGCACAACTGCGCAGTGAACGCGCGCAATTAATGGGTTATAAATCCCACGCTCACTATCAACTAGAACCCCGAATGGCGAAAACTCCTGAGGCAGCTGTAGCTTTCCTTCTTCGGGTATGGAATCCAGGGTTAGAGCGTGCAAAAAATGAGCTCACTGATATTCAGTCCCTAATCGAAGCCGATGGTGAAACGTATAAGGCTGAAGGTCAGGATTGGTGGCATTATGCTGAACGCGTCCGGCAAGAGAGGTATGAGTTTGATGATGCTGCCCTCGCGCCATATTTGGAATTAAATGCTGTTCGTGAAGGTGCTTTTGATGTCGCTAATAAGTTATTTGGGATAAGCTTTGAGGAGGTTGAAACCCCTGTCTGGAATCCAGTTGTCA
>JABGVR010000093.1 GCA_018645985.1 Hellea sp.
ATATCTAAACCACGAGCCGCTAAATCCGTAGCCAAGAGGAGTTGACAAGTTCCATTTCTAAACTTTATCAGTGCACGTTCTCTATCGAACTGCTCCATGCCTCCATGAAAACACTCATGGTCTACATTGTGGTCAAACAGAAAATCACTTACCTCAAGCAGGGTGTCTTTGAAATTACAAAAAACGATTCCGGGCTGGCCCTCCAAGAACCCTAGAGCTTCCTGTAGCGTTTTGAGTTTATCGTTTTCCGCAGAAAGCATGGTTTTAACGGTAAGTTGGGTGCTACCTTCTTTTTTGAGGAAATTAATGGATACTGGTTTTTTTAACCCAACAAAACCTGGTACTCCCGCATTATTTGTGGCTGAAGTAAGGATTCTTTGACGCACATTTGGCAACGCATCTACGATCTCTATCATTTCTCTTTCAAAGCCAATCTCTAGGCTTTTGTCGAATTCATCAAGAACAAGCGTCTTAATATGTTCTAAAGAAAAATTATCTCTTCTAAATCTATCTGCAACTCTACCAGGTGTTCCTATTAGAATAGCAGGTCTATGTTTTAGGTCAATCTTATCTAAAACCCCGGCGCGCCCTCCATATACAGAGTTCACTTTAAATCCAGAGCCCATTTTTCTCGCTACTTGCTCAATCTGTTGCGCCAACTCTCTGGATGGAACTAATATTAGAATTTGAATTTCATCACAGGTAGCATCTAACTGAGCTATTAGGGGCAACAAGAACGCAAGGGTCTTACCTGTTCCAGTAGGTGAAAGTAGAACCATGTCAGAAAGTTCTGTAATGGTTTTATGAGCCTGCTCCTGCATAGGATTTAGTGCCGTGATCTGAAATTTCTGAAGGATTGAATCCATAGACATAAGATTATTGGTCTTTATCGGGTAAAGGAAGTTTACCTAGGGTATTTGAGTATTTGGTTTGCAATCCCTTAAGGAAATGTCTCAAATATTGATCATTGCAAAAACGGTAAGATTTGTGCTCAGGATTTCTGAAAAACGCACTGAGTTCATGCGGGCTTATTTTCTTATCTATGGACTCAAAGAGTTCTAATATATCGTCAGATTTAAAATCTAAGGCGATTTTTATTTTTCTAAGAATCATATTGTTACTCAGCGGATCTTCGGGTTCCGGTGCTGGTCCCTCTCTTTTCCCCCTTCTGTCGATAATAATTCCGTTAAGCAGAATAGAAAGATCAACGTCACGCATCATCAGGTGAGACTTTTCGTCTTCGGGCTTGAACCAATCATTTACGTCAGTTTTTTTTAACTCGTAATTGGTTAATTGAAAGAGCTCAATTATTTTAAGATCATTCAAGCTAAATAGGTAACGAAGGCGTCTGAGTATGTCGTTATTGGTCATGTTATTTCGTGTCCTTAAGGGTTCGTTGAGACTCCTAATTATCAGACTGCTAAACTAACTCATTAATTAGTGTATGCTGTTAGCGTGGGGCATTGTTGTACAGACAATCTTATACTAACTTAGTGAGAACTAAAACCAAGATTGAAATGAAACATACAATAAAACATTTATTACATATCAAAGCACCATTAAGTGATGTCTTTTCTGCCATTACAGATGCTGGAAAATTAAGTCAATGGTATACTTCTGATGTTGAAGATAACGTGAAAACGGACGGCTCATTTACGTTTAAGTGGGGTACGATGTTTATTACCACGAAGGTGGAGGTGTCCGCAGAAAAAAATAAGATATCATGGGATTGTATAGATACTAATCTACCTGCGATGGGGCATATGATGTCCTTTGAATTGGATGAGAATGAAGGTAAAACTAGATTAAGGTATACCCATACAGGTTTTGACGATAATGGCGATTTTTATAGTAATCAAAACTTCAGCACAGCAAAGTATATGGAAAGTTTACGTCAATTCTGTCAAACAGGAAATGGCGAAGGGTACGGCACAACGGGTTATAGATCGTAAACGCTTCATTTAATAGATACAAATGTCACCATAAAAAAGGGCTCGTATAAGACGAGCTTTTTTTTTGATTGATGCTTTTATTTAGATAGCCTCAGTATCCATTAAATCTGTAACTACGTGATAACGGGGATCCTCAATCGAGCTTTGGATATACTTCTCGAAGTTTGGATTTGCTTTTTTAAGTAACCCTTGACATTCAGGACTCAAGTGGGTTAGAGTCACAGACTTTCCTAAATCAATGTATTTGTCCATGATGCGCTCTAGCGCTTCTATGCCAGAATGATCACTTACTCGACTTTCTATAAAGTCTATTTCAATATTTTCAGGATCTTGTTTAACATCGAACTTTTCCGCAAATGACTGTGTAGAGCCAAAAAAT
>JABGVR010000094.1 GCA_018645985.1 Hellea sp.
CAAAGCTGCCAAAAATTATTTTGAAAGTGATAAGTTCAGTGTTCAACAATATAGACCTGGACCAGACTTTTTCAAAGTTAAGGTTTCCAGAAAAAAATTATCTGCCGGCGAAGTAAATATGCAGATGGCATTGGGGCAGAGAAATTTTTTAAATAAAAGCACTCTTTCCTCATATGTAAAAAAAATAAATAGTTATGAAAAAGAGTTTGGCCAAACAGCCCAATCTTTGAATGCTAGATCGCTTTATTATCAAAATAATGAAAAATATGAGGATGCGATTAATTATGCGCAATCTGCCTTGGGGCTTGAACGCGATAATATTAACTCAACACATAGGTGCTTATCAACTTAAGCTTAAGTCAGGTGAACAGATTACTGTATTAGATACACCAGGGCATGCCGCATTTTCTGAAATGCGAACTAGGGGCGCTCAAGCGGTAGATATTGTAGTTTTGGTTGTTGCTGCAGATGATGGTGTCATGCCTCAAACTATTGAATCGATTAAGTATGCCCATGAAGCTGAAACTCCTATCATTATAGCAATAAATAAAATGGATAGTTATGATGCTAATCCGCAAAAAGTAGAAACTGACCTGCTTCAGCACAGCGTCATAACTGAATCTATGTCAGGCGAAGTGCAAGCTATTCAGGTCTCCGCTAAAAAGAAAACTGGTTTAGCTGACTTAGCTGAAGCCATATCAAATCAGGCGGAACTAATGGAGTTAAAGGCAAATCCAACACGTAATGCTGATGGTTTAGTCATTGAGTCTAAAATTGAAAAGGGCCGTGGCCCAGTTGCTACTTTACTCGTAAAAAGAGGAACCTTGAAGAGGGGTCAAATTGTTGTTGCTGGAGAATATTGGGGTAAGGTTAAGGCGATGATGGATGAGCGCAACTCTCAATTGAAAGTAGCAAGCCCTTCTACGCCCGTGGTAGTTATGGGAATGGATGGTGCTCCTGCGCCTGGAGAACCTTTCGCTGTGGTCGACTCGGAACAAAGAGCTAGAGAGCTCACAGAGTATAGGGTTAGGAAACGAAAAGAGGATATGACAAAAACTTCTGGTGCTGCTTCCATGGAGCAAATGATGGCTAAGCTAGCGAATAAGACATCATCTGAGATGCCTTTATTGGTAAAAGCAGATGTTGAGGGTTCTGCACAAGCAATTAAAACATCGCTTGAGGGTCTGGGTAATGATGAAGTTAAAGCTCGTGTTGTTTACTCTTCTGCTGGCGGTATTTCTGAGTCAGACGTACAACTCGCAGCTTCCTCTAATGCTCCCATTATTGCTTTTAATGTTCGTGCCAACCGTCAGGCAAAAGAGCTGGCGGAAAAAGAGGGCGTGGAAATTCGTTATTATTCAATTATCTATGGCTTGATTGACGAAGTTAAGGGCGCATTAGAGGGAATGCTAGAGCCTGAGCGAAAAGAAACCTTTATAGGTTACGCTGAAGTGCTTGAGATTTTTGATATTTCTAAATTAGGAAAAATAGCCGGAGCTAAAATAACAGAAGGACGCGTTGAGCGGGGTTCAGGAGTAAGATTACTACGCGATGATGTGGTTATCCATGAGGGAGAGCTATCTACACTAAAGCGTTTTAAGGATGAAGTAGAAAAAGTTCAGGCGGGAATGGAATGCGGAATGGGTTTTTTAAATTATCACGATTTGCGTAAAGGTGATCAAATTGAATGTTTCACAGTTGAGATGCTTGACCGTAAACTAGACTAAATTTTTTTTTAACCACCTAATTTAACGGTTCAAAGAGTTTATTTAGATTGCCAAATTACTTTACTAGGAAAGACCTATGACTAAAAATAAGCCTCCATCCCAACGGCAGTTAAAGGCAGGTGAGCTTATTCGAAGGGCCTTGGCAGAAATTTTAGCAAAAGAAAATATCCGTGATGTGGATTTGCAAGGAGTTTCTGTAACTATCTCAGAGGTCAGGTCTTCCCCTGACCTTAAGCATGCACTTGTATATGCCGCCCCCCTTGGAGGCGGTGACATTGATAAAGTCATACAAGGCTTGCAGCGGTGCAGTTCTTTTTTACGCGGCAGGCTTGGCAAAGAAATGGAAATGAAATCAACACCTCGATTAAAATTTATTGCTGACCGGAGCTTTGACACAGCAGAGGACATGGCGCGTTTACTTGACCAACCAAAGGTTAGGCAGGACTTGATTTAAAATGGGCTCTTATGGCACGAAAGCGTAAAGGTAACCCTGTAAGCGGTTGGGTAATTTTGGATAAGCCCTTTAGTTTAGGTTCAACGCCCTCAGTAGGAAGGGTTCGACGTCTTTTTTCAGCTCAAAAAGCTGGTCATGCAGGAACATTAGATCCATTAGCTACAGGAATTTTGCCTATTGCTTTGGGTGAGGCAACTAAAACCGTTTCATTCTTGATGGATGCCCAAAAAACTTATGAATTTACGCTCACATTTGGAGAAAATACAGATACCTTAGATAAGGAAGGAAAGGTTATTTCTATCTCGGAGGTTAGGCCCACTGCAGAAGCTATAAAAGGCCAACTTAAAAAGTTTATAGGTATAATTAATCAAGTTCCCCCCCGCTATTCAGCAATTAAGATCAATGGTAAGCGTTCTTATGAACTAGCGCGATCGGGTCAGGTCGTAGATATTAAGTCACGACAAGTCTTAGTTGAGACTTTCACATTAACCAAGCACGATGAAAATTCGTCATCTTTTAGGGTGATTTGTGGAAAAGGAACATATATCCGTTCTTTAGCAAGAGATTTAGCTTTGAGTCTTAATGCTTGTGGCCATGTTACTATGCTTCGCCGAACAAGTGTGGGACCTTTCAATTTAAACGATTCTTTTTCGCTAGACGAACTTGAAAATCTCTGTCATAGGGGCGACGTTTTAAAGGCTCTAAGGCCTGTAGAGACTGCACTGGACGACATCCCGGTGC
>JABGVR010000095.1 GCA_018645985.1 Hellea sp.
AAAAATGAATAAATTTTACTTAATCTTATCTCTAACTGTAATGAGCTTCTTTCCCGCACATGGTGAGGATATCGGCTCCATAGAAGAAATAATAACAACAGGCACTATTCAAACGGACCCCGCAATGTCAGCATGGCGATCAGGGGATTTTGAAACAGCTGAAATTGAATTTAAACAAAATGCTTTTTGTGCATTAAGAATTGAACGTAACTTTATATCAGGAGTTGAGGGTGCGAGAGACAGCACTATTCGTTCTGATGTTGGAACAGATATTGATGTTCCGTCGCAACCCTCGGGCGGACTAGGCGGCGCTGTTGTAGCTCCCACGTCACAACCCGTGATACCGAAGATTCAACTCAACTCTTCAGACTTTAGGGGCGCAGACAACGAAGGAACGCGAACATGCGAAGATAGAGGTTTCCAAATTTACATGATGGGCATGTCTCAACTAAAACTTGGAAAACGAGATGAAGCCAAAGCAACTCTTTTAAGGTCCACCGGGTTAAGAAAAAATCTGTACGATGCTCACTTCAGGCTAAGTTTATTGGAATACCAAGATAATAATATCAAAGAAGCTAACAAACACTTCAAAAAATTGAGAAAGATTGGCTCTAAATGTAAAAAATGTGAAGCAAAAAAAGAGATTACTGCACAAATTAAATACCTAGAAAACCTTCTTGCTTAAAAAAACTGATTAAAAATTTAAACCCATAAAGGAATGATATGTTAAACCGACTATTTCTTACTATACTTGCTTTTGCCCTCACAATGTTTGGATCAAATATAGTCTCCACTGCTGATACAATTAATAATCCAGAGGACCAAAGATCATTCCCGTTTCTAGTTAGTAGTCTTAATTTTGGGCAGTGGGAAACCTTTGGGCCGGACAAAAGGGTTAAAATAGTTGAGTCAAAAGGTGCTCCAAGCGGGCAGGCATACAGAGTTACCGTGAAAAAGAAAAAACCTAATCACTGGGATATAGCAACACGAAATGATATGGTAAAAGATATTAAAAAAGATGATGTAATAGTCGTTTCCTTTTGGGCCAGAGCAGCTAAGCCTCAGAAAGGTAAAGAAAAAGGTGACATTTATGTTGCCTTGCAGAGAGATATAGAACCCTATGATCAGGTAATATTAGAGCGCATTGCGCTCGATACAGAATGGAAAAAATATCATCTTTCAGGAAAAGCTAATCGTGACTATGCCGCTAACGTAACCGAGCTAAACTACAATCTTGCATTAGCCAAACAGACTATTGAGTTTGCAGAATATTATGTAATGAATATAGGGCCTGATGGCGACCCAGAACAATATATACCATGATTACCATGCCTATCGCAGGTCTAAAGTATTAAGGAAAACATGACAATTATATTTTACGATTGCAAAACTGCTCCAAGCCCGAGACGAACGAGGATATTACTAGCCGAAAAAAACGTACCTCATAAAACTGTTGAAATTAATCTCATGACAAATGAACAGATGGGGGATGATTTTCGCAAGATCAATCCTGATTGCACTGTTCCAGCATTACAGCTTGAGGATGGTAAAGTCTTGAAAGATAACGCATCCATTGCAACTTATCTCGAAGAGGTTTATCCAGAACCCCCCCTTTTAGGGATAACACCATATGAAAAAGCTGTCATAGCATCATGGCAATCCAAGATAGATCATGAGTTTGGAATGGCAGTTGCAAGCGCCCTAAGAAATGCCAACCCCGCTATGAAAGACCGTGCGTTACCTGGAAAACACAATTACAAACAAATACCAGATCTATCCACAAGAGGCTTAAAACAGATAGATAATTTTTTTATAACTCTTGAAAATCATCTTCTTGAGAAGAAATTCATTGCTACAGAAAAATTCTCAATAGCAGATATCTCTGCTGCATGCGCCCTGGATTTCGCAAGAGTCGTTAAAAAGAAAGCTGTAAAAGAAATACACCCAAATATAATTAGGTGGAGGTCGAATCTCTCCAAAAGAAAGAGCTTTAACATTTAATCAAAATAATTTTTAAAGCTCATATTTTTGAGACTGGGGTATTCACAATACTACTGTATAAATTATAAATGAGTGGTAGGGGGAGAGAGACTTGAACTCCCGACCAACCCGTTATGAGCGGGTGGCTCTAACCAACTGAGCTATCCCCCCATTTGGCATTCGCCCGCTCTATAGCGCGGCTTTTTAAATAGGGAAAGAGCAATTTTACAATCTAAGTAAGATTAATACGATTATTTATAATTTATTTAGGTATTCAACTGATTTTTATTTTTTATATGCTGCTCCACAATAATAGTAGCAGCAATCTGCCCTAACAGATTTACACAGCTTCGCATCATATCTGGAATACGGTCTATCCCAAGTATCAAGCCTAGGCCTGATACTGGAACTCCTATTGTGGCCAAGGCTGGTGTCATTGTCACCACACCTGAGGATGGAACTGGTGCTACTGTAAGTGAGACTAAAAACGTTGCAAAAATTATTCCGCCTAACGAGCTTGAAGATAAACTTACACCATAAATATGTGCTAGAAATATTATTGCAGCTCCCTGAAACAAAGCACTCCCTGGCCTATAAATTGATGCCCCAAGAGGTATGAGTAAGTCTGATATTTGTTTTGAAACATTGAGCTTGCTAACTGTATGCTCAAGGGAAACTGGAATAGCTGCAGCAGTGCTTGTAGTGGAAAAGGCAATCGAAGCGGGGCCAAAACTACCTTTAAAAAATGTAGACATATTCATTTTTACATAAATTATTAGCATAGGTAAAAAAACAAATGTTAGTAGCAAAAAGAGTCCAATCAATACGCATAGGATAAAGACTATCAGACTTTGGATAAGGCTCCATCCCAGCAAAGCAGTAGAGGACGCAACCAATCCAAATACTCCTAAAGGTGCTAGATAAAGTATCCACCATACAAGCTTTATTAAAGCCTCACTAAAATCTTCGGCTGCTAATACCATTCTCTTTCTTTTTTCACTAGCAAGCGTTCCCGTCGCAGCAGCAAGCAAAGCAGTAAATACTATCAGCGGAAGTATTTGACCATTAGATGCTGCAGAAAATGGATTAGAGGGAATCAGACTTACAATAAAATCTACAGCAGACTGTAATTCAGGTACTTGACTGTAAACATTCGTTGGCATTTTAATCTCAGGTATAAACCTCAATCCAAAAAACATAACACTCATCCCTATAACGATAGCGGGTAAAAGTGTTCCACAGTAGAATGTAAGAGTAGCTACCCCAATACTACCTAGTTTTTTTGGATCCCCCAAGCGGGCTATACTGGTAAATATTACAGAAACCACAAGTGGAATCACCACCATTTTTACAGCATTTATAAATATCTGACCTAATGGCGTGGAAGTCTTTGCTACTGTGTGCAAAATTTCATTTCCAGTCATAGACGCGCCTAAGCCGACGATCAAACCTAATATCAATCCTAATGAGATCAATTTATTTAACATAGAACAACTTTCTTAAATCATCACCAGTTTAACAAAATTAACAAGAATTTTTCAATTCGAGGTTTAATTTCAAATTTCTAATTATTTTCATACCTCTTCATTACAAAATCATTGCATAAGGTCCATGCAAAAGTGAGGCTTGTAATATTTAATAAAAAAATAGAATATATAATAATGTTTACATTAAAAGAATTTTTATCAAAAATGCATGTTGAGGAGATTGATACCTACCTTTTTACTGGTGAAGCTCTCAGAATGGGCCTTCCAAGAGTTTTTGGAGGACAAGTTCTAGGGCAAGCTTTAAATGCAGCAGTCAGAACGGTTGATCCTGTTAGGCGACCACACTCATTGCATGCTTATTTTCTTCGCCCAGGGGACTTAAATTCTCAGATCATTTACGAAGTTGACCCAATACGAGACGGAAAAAGTTTTTCGACACGTAGAGTCGTAGCAAAACAAAAAGGTAAAGCTATCTTTAACGCATCTCTTTCGTTTCAAAAAATTGAAAATGGTGTAGACCATCAAATTGAGTTACCTACGCATATTTTAGGTCCAGATAATATTTTACCTGACATTGAACACATTAAAAAACTTTCTAAAAATAATCCAAAGATAAATATTGAAACATTAAGACAGCACAGCCTTATCTTTGATAGTAAAGTCGTAGAAATACGAACACCAGAGTTATACAAGGTAGTTGAACCTGGGGAGTATGATCCTGAATTTGGGTTTTGGTTTAAATTCAGTGATGACATTGGAGATGACCCTATTACACATAGGACTCTTCTTGCCTTTATTTCTGATAAAGCACTCATGTCTGTTGGCTTGATGCCTCATACTTGGAATAGAGATACGCACAACTTAATTGGAGCAAGTCTTGATCATGCAATGTGGTTTCATTCAGAAATTAGAGTTAACAAATGGATTTATTATCATATTGATAGCCCAAGAGCCATGAGGGCTAGGGATTTTGGACGCGGTAGCTTTTACTCGCAAAATGGAGAGCTTATAGCATCTACAGCCCAAGAGGGCCTAATTCGTATCGTAAAAAATAGATAAATTTAAATTTTCTTGGTGAAGAGATAATGAAAAGAAATATAATAATACTCTCAATAACTATAATTTCATTTTTAGCGATAATCGTTAAAAACTCAGATAAAAATCCGACTATAGAATTCGAAAAATTTATATTGGATAATGGATTAGAAGTAATTCTACATATCGATAGATCAGACCCTATTGTTGCTATTAACTTAGCTGCAAAAGTGGGTTCTGGTAGGGAAAAACCTGGAAGAACTGGGTTCGCACATTTATTTGAACACTTGCTATTTCTTGATTCAGAAAATCTAGGTTACGGCGGACTTGATGAAATGAATACGCGCATAGGCGGAGATGGCACAAACGGCTTCACAACCAATGATATGACGCAGTATTTTCAAGCTGTACCCAAAGAAGGCCTTGAAAAGATAATTTGGGCAGAAGCGGATAAATTAGGTTGGTTTATAAATACAGTCACTCAAGATGTATTAGATAATGAAAAACAAGTTGTAAAAAATGAAAAACGCCAACGTGTAGATAACCGGCCCTACGGTCACAATCGTTATATAGTATCAAAGGCAATTTATCCATCTAATCACCCTTATAATTGGCAAGTTATTGGATCATTGGAGGACTTAGACTCATCGACATTGGGTGATGTAAAAGAATTCTACTCTAAGTGGTATGTCCCCAATAATGTGACTTTAACTTTATCTGGAGATTTCAAAAAATCAGAGGCTAAAAATCTTATTACGAAGTATTTTGGGGAGATACCCAAAGGGGAGGATATTTCAACATATGAAGCTGAGCCAGTTTCACTAAAGGCAGACAAGAGCTTTTACCATGAAGATAACTTCGCAACATTACCTCAACTCTCAATAACTTGGCCTACAGTAAAGCAGTATCACCCAGACTCTTATGCATTAGATATACTTATCAATTATCTAACTGAAGGAAAAAATGCTCCGCTCAATCAGTCTATGATTGAGGAAGATAAGGTTACTTCTCAAATATCAAGCTATAATCACACTAAAGAAATAGCAGGTGAACTCTATATGTTTATGTCACCAAATGAGAACAAGAGTATAGATTCCCTACTCCCGCCATTGAAAAAGGGATTTGCACGTTTTGAAAATAATGGCATTTCTGAAAGAGACCTAAATCGAATAAAAGCTGGAGTAGAAGTTGATTTCTATCAAAATATCCAAAGCGCATTAGGGAAAGCAATTCAGCTCAGTGAATACAACACTTTCACCAATAATCCTGGTTTTTTCGAGGAAGAAATAAATAATATTTTATCGGTAACAGAAGAAGATATTATGAGAGTTTATAACAAATATATAAAAGGAAAAAATGCAGTCTATGTAAGTTTTGTTCCCAAAGGACAGATAAAACTAGCCCTATCAGGTGCAGTAAAAGCCGAAATAGAAGAAGAAGAAATAAAACTTAACAAGCTTAATATTAGTGAATATAATCCTGAAAATAGAATAATTAAGAAATTTACCCCCTCCTCTTTTGACAGATCTATAGAGCCTAGTTTTGGTGAAAGCTACGAAATAACTGCACCAAATATATGGCGTGACCAGTTAAAAAATGGTCTGGACCTTTATGGGAATTTTTCGAATGAAACACCACTTATAAATTTTTCATTATTTATAGATGCAGGAAGAAAATATGGGGCTGCAGATAAACCAGCCATTCCCAGGCTTTTAGCTGAAATGCTTAGCAAGGGAACTGCAAATAAAACAACATCAGAATTAGAAGAAGCCATTCAGTCTCTTGGTTCAAGCATTTCTATTCGTAATGATGTTGAAGGTACTTATATTTCAGGATTCACTTTAAGCAAAAACTTTAATAAGACCATAAACATATTAAAAGAAATCCTAACAAATCCACGTTGGGATCAAAAAGAGTTTGAACTATTAAAAATAAAGGCAATTGAAGACATAACGAAATCAGAAGGAAATCCAAACTTTATCGCATACCGTGAAAATGCTAAGTTAAGCTACAAAGATAATAATATCCTGCATTATGTAGGTTATGGTCCAAAAAATAAGATAGAAGCAGTAGAGCTTGATGATCTCCAAGATTTTTACAATCAATATTATAACTTTAATAAAGCAAAATTGAGGATTGTTGGAAATTACGATACAAAACAAGTAAAAGAGAAATTCAGTTTCGACATGGTTATGTCGTCAAGTAATCAACGATCCTTACCTGAACCTGCAAACCCTGTAGGGGAAACTAAAATTTACTTTTATGACATTCCTGATTCAAAACAATCAGTACTTACAATGAATTACCCATCCTTGAAAGCAACAGATGAAAATTACTTATTAGCAAAAGCAATAAATTTCTCGCTTGGCGGAATATACACCTCAAAACTTAATTCAAAACTACGAATTGAAAAAGGTTACACATATGGAATCAGATCAGCTTTTAATGGCACAAATGATGAGGGTTCATTTCAAATACAGACTTCTGTGAGAACTAATGTAACAAAAGAGGCTATTGAGTTAATTCGTGACATAGTCACAAGCTATGGAACTAAATTTACTCCTTCAGAGCTGGAGATAATGAAAAATGCATTGATTAGAGGAAAAGCACTAGAAAATGAGACATTCACCAATAAGTTGCAACTTCTAAATAATATCAGCTTGTATAACTATGACGATAATTATCAGTCTGAAAATACAAAATTAATTAAAGAATTATCCATTGATAAATTTAAATTATTAGCTGCCAAATATATTCTCCCATCAAAGATGAATATATTAGTAGTTGGTGATGCCAAAACACAATTAGGTAGATTAAAAGAACTAGGGTATGGGGATCCTATTTTGCTAAATAAGCACTAGTCATCATAGCATAATTACTATTTAAACATGCTTTTAAGTAAATCAACATGTTCTAAAAGCGCATCCTCTCCTATCTCTGAAATACCGTAAATACCTCGGCCAGTCTTGATAAACCAACCATAATAATTAGAAGCCATTAAATTACGGGCCTTAGGGTAAGACGCTTTATTGGCTACCAGGGAAGCCTTTGTAGGACCATTAGCACTCAAAACTTTAGCGCACCTTAATGCTGCTTGCTTATAAGCAGTCATAACCCCAGATGATATCATTCCCCCTTTATTTGGGTCGCCATGTAAAGCTTCAAACTCTTCCATCAGTTTTACTTTGCGTGAAGTTATTATTTTTTTCTTAAGCACCCCTGGTTCACAAATTATTTTTACGGTGCCTTCATCAAGACAGACCGTAATTAATCCAATACCGAGCCTTCTAGATAACATTTTATTTCTTCTTAAAGAAACATATGCTTTTTTTCCTTTTTTGCGTGGAACCGCAATATATACATTTTTAGTTATGGATTGCCGTTGAATAGCTTGATGAAAGAGTGAAAGAGAAAATCCTATTTTTAATTCAACAATTATAGGTTCACTTTTTTTATCAAATTCATTGGGCAATGCTACTAAATCTGCGTTAGTAACTTCCCCTTTTACAATAAAACCTTTATCATTAAAGTATCTTTTTAATGGCCCATAAAGACTTGTTTCTTCTACTTCAGCGATAATGAAACCCTTTTGGTATCTCGGTTTTTTTTATTATTTTACTGATCAAGAAAACTACGCAATTTTCTGCTCCTGCTAGGGTGCTTTAACTTACGTAATGCTTTAGCTTCAATTTGACGAATTCTTTCACGAGTAACGCTGAATTGCTGACCAACCTCTTCAAGAGTGTGATCTGTATTCATGCCAATACCAAACCGCATTCTAAGTACTCTTTCCTCTCGGGGAGTTAAAGATGCGAGCACTCGTGTGGTAGTCTCACGCAAGTTTGATTGGATTGCAGCGTCAATTGGTAGAATTGCATTATTATCTTCTATGAAATCGCCAAGCTGACTGTCTTCTTCATCGCCGATAGGGGTTTCGAGCGAAATTGGTTCTTTAGCTATCTTCATAACCTTACGAACTTTATCCAATGGCATTGATAGTTTAGCTGCAAGTTCTTCAGGAGTTGGTTCACGACCTATTTCGTGTAGAATTTGACGGCTTGTTCGTACAATTTTATTGATCGTCTCAATCATATGGACAGGTATACGAATAGTACGTGCTTGATCTGCTATAGATCTGGTTATAGCTTGTCTTATCCACCAAGTCGCGTAAGTAGAAAATTTATATCCACGTCTATATTCAAACTTATCAACCGCTTTCATTAGGCCTATATTGCCCTCTTGAATAAGGTCTAGAAACTGAAGACCGCGATTGGTGTATTTCTTTGCAATCGATATCACCAAACGTAGATTTGCCTCAACCATTTCTTTCTTAGCCTGGCGAGCCTCGCGCTCACCTTTTTGAACGGTCTGTACTATTCGCCGGAATTCATCAACAGGTACACCTGTGATTTGAGCAAGTGAACCAATTTCAGTCCTGAGTTTTTCAATTGTAATTTTTTCACGCTTTGCAAAACGTTCCCAAGCTTCAGAAGTACCGGCCATATCATCTAACCAATTTGGGTTAAGCTCTGACCCTAAGTAACTATGTAAAAACTCTACTCGGGGCACACCATTCCCGTCAGCTAATCGCATTAATTTGCCCTCTAAGCTTATAAATTGTTTATTTAAAGAATATAATTGATCAATCAGTGCGTCTATTCTTGCATTGTTTAAATGAAGAGATTTGATTTCTTCAATAATTTCAGTTTGTATTTGGTCATATTCTTCAGCCTGTGGCTTTCTCATTTTCTTACCAGAAAGCCGGGACCGTATAAGCATTTGCTGTAACTTTTGAAACCTTGCGAAATCTTGAGCTATACGGCTCAATTTAGCCATTATATCTTCACGAAGAGCAGCCTCCATGTTAGCCATTGATAAATTTGTTCTATCCTCCTCTTCATCTTCATCATCGTCAATGGGCTTTTCACCCTCTTTGTAATCTCGGTTAATTTCTATTTTTGTTTTACCATTATCAAATTTCTGATTTAAGTCGTCTTCTGTCGCTTCTAGCTCACCCTTCTCAATTTTTTCTCTCCTAACTGCAGCTTGAGAACGGTCCTCTTGAATATTACCAATGGCTCTGTTGTAAGTTGTATCCAGATCGATTATGTCGCGTAAAAGTATTCTACCTTCTTCTAACTCTTCTCGCCAAACCATAATAGCTTCAAAAGTAAGGGCGGATTCACATAAGCCTTTAATCATAGTATCGCGACCAGCTTCTATGCGTTTGGCTATGGCAATCTCACCCTCACGTGATAAGAGCTCTACCACACCCATTTCACGAAGATACATTCGAACAGGGTCATCCGTGCGATCCAGCTCCTCTTTTGAGTTACCGCCCTTAACCGCAGTTGTTTCAGCTCTCGCTAACGTTTTAGAACCCAGAGTCTCTTCTTCAACTTCTTCAATAACGGATATTCCTAAGTCAGAAAGTTGCGCTAGGGCAACTTCGATATCTTCCGCTGAAATACCCTCAATTTTTAAATGTTTACCGAGTTCATCAGTCGTAAGTAATCCTGACTTTCGAGCGATTGCAAGCATCCGCTTTGTCTCAATATGCGTCATATCAAGTTTGTATGTTAATACACGGGGCTTAGCCTTTTCAGCCTGCGCAATGGATAACTCCTTTTCTGCTTGAGCTAGCTCTTCTGCTTTTTGAGCAGCAGATTTGCGTTTGGTTGGTTTTTTAGCAGTGGTCTGCTTAGTGGTTTTTTTCGTGGCGACTTTTGCCATATTTTTACTCCAACAAAAACTAAGTTCTACTCAGTCCTATTATTCAATCGATTAACAATACCGTTATAATCTTGGTCGGACCTAACAAGTATAGCCAAATTTAAAATTAGTCGCGCTCCCCTTTCGAGGCACGCATGCGTCGCTTTAGTGCGACAGTATTATCGTTTCTGATGGCCTCAGCCATCAAATTTATAGTCTCACTGCCACCTGCGTCTGACTGGTTAAACCCTGATAGGGTGCTGGCCTCTTTTATCCAGATGGCCGTTCGTGTTTCCAGTTCAGCGTCGATGCCTCCCATTGCCGCGGTTATAAGTTGGCGGTCTCGAGAAAACCCACTTTTTAGTAGTTCCATTCCTTGGTTGGCTATATGGGCATTAAGGGAAGACTTTTCAACTGATTTTGTTAGTTGCCAATAAGACAATAACGTACTTTGCATTTGAATCGCAGCGGAAGATGTAAACTTTAACCCGAAAAAGACTTCATCAAGGTAATTTAAAAGTTCCGGCCACTCTAAAATCGCACTGATTAATCGTCTCTCTCTAGCACTTGTTATGGCATTAGGCCGCATAGTTGCTTTAAGAGCTGATGATGGGTTTCGAGAAGAAGTAAATTTATTTGATTGGTGCTTAGCCCCTCGGCCAAATTCAGAATCAAAACGACCCAAGAGATCGGTTCTATATTGCGCCCTCACTTCCTCATTTTGAATTTCTTTTATTGCATCAAATATTCTTGACTTTAGTCCAGCTTTGGCTTCAGGAGAATTTAAAGACTCGAGGTTAACCTCTCGCTCCCACAACATTTTAACCAAAGGTATTGATTGATCCAGTATTTTTTGCATTGCGGCTTTACCCTTAGTCTTAATTAGATCATCTGGGTCTTCTCCATCAGGCAACATAGCAAATCTGAGAGTTCGCGTTGGGCTGATCAGAGGCAAAGCCCTTTCAATGGATCTATATGCTGCTCTAATACCAGCCTTATCGCCGTCAAAACACAATATTGGTTCGGGACCAGATCTCCAAAGTAACATTAATTGACTTTCGGTAAGAGCAGTTCCCATAGGAGCCACAGCATGCTTAAATCCTGCACGGGATAAAGCAATTACATCCATGTACCCTTCTGCAACAATTAATCCTCTATGATTACTTTGTGGACTTGAAACTGCTATATGAGCACGGTGGTAATTATAAAGTAAATGTCCTTTCTGAAATATAGGGGTTTCTGGAGAATTTAAATACTTTGCTTTAGAGCTGCTATCCATAGCGCGACCGCCAAAGGCTACCAGCCGTCCACGGGAGTCATGTATGGGGAACATTATGCGGTCTCTAAAACGATCCCAGGGTTGCCTTGAAATATCTTCAGGCTGAACTAATAAACCAGCCTCAATCAATGTGTTAAGCTTCGCACCTTTTTGTATCAAATCATCTTTTAAAGCTGAAAAGTTATTAGGAGCGTAACCTATACCAAAGTAATCAGCAGCAGTCTTAGTTAGTCCTCGGCCTTTAAGGTAATCACGTGATGACTGCCCGGCATTTCTATATAAAGACTTTTGAAAAAAATCCTGAGCATGCTCCATCCAATTAATAGTATTTTTATTTCTTGCAGCTCTCTGCTCAGCAGCAGGATCAGACTTTGGCATTTCTATGCCTATTTGTTCAGCTAAACGCTCAACAGCTTCAGGAAACGTAAGACCTTCTAGCTCCATTAAAAAGGAAATAGCATCCCCATGCTTTCCACTTGAAAAGCAGTGGTAGAAACCTTTTTCATCATTTACAAAAAAACTAGGGGTTTTCTCACCAGTAAAGGGGGAAAGTCCTGAAAACTCTCTGCCTTGACGTTTCAGTTTGACATGCTTCGCAACCACATCCGATACTCGGACACGTGATTTTATCTCATTCATGAAGTTTTCGCCAAATCTCATAAAATTAACTTAGTATTATAAAAAATACCCGCAACTATTAATTACAAAGGTGCTCTTTGACCAATGCGCCAGCTTTACCCATGTTAAGTCGACCTGCATATAATGTTTTCAAGCTACCCATAACTTTACCCATATCTTTTAAACAAGTCGCATTATTTGCCTTAACTGCGTCATTTACGGCTAAACGCATCTCAGCATCCGACAGCGGTTTTGGCATGAATTCTCTGATTATACCTATTTCGCTTAACTCTCGTTCAGCGAGTTCTGGTCTTCCATTATCTTCATAGGTCTTAGCACTCTCTTCGCGCTGACGGACCATTTTTTGTAACAATGAAAGTATCTCTGTATCTGCAATCCCCTCACAACGGTCTTCTGCACGTGCAGCTATGTCACGATCTTTAATAGCTGCAGAAATTAGTCTCAAAGTTGATACACGAATTTTATCACCGCTTTTCATGGCAGTTTTGGTGTTATTTGAAATAGAATCACGTAGGGCCATAAGCTTTTCATTCTTTAAACGTTTATAAAATCATCAATAATTTAATAAATAAAAACAAAACTGATATAATTACAAAAAACAATTGCATAATTTAGCTGCTTTTTCTGCTGATGAGCTAATTACTTAACATTTGCTACTTGTATACTTTGTCTCTCTCGCTAAAAGTCCTTTCAGATGTCTGACTTGCCTAAAAAGGCTAATACCAGGATTTATGACTATGAAAACCGAAAATCAAGTAATTAATAAACTTGTTACTGGCATTTTAGTTTTAGAGAATGGTCAAGTATTTTATGGCAAAGGCTGCGGGGCTCTTGGAAGCGCAGTTGGTGAGGTTTGCTTCAACACAGCAATTACTGGATATCAGGAGATACTTACAGATCCATCTTATACTGATCAAGTTGTATGCTTTACCTTTCCACATATAGGCAACACAGGAACTAATGATGAAGATGAAGAGGCATCAAGTATTTCAGGAAAAAGCGCAGCCAGAGGAGCAATATTTAAAGCTTCAATAACCAAAGCATCCAACTGGAGATCAAGAAGTGATCTTGATATATGGCTAGAAAACCGCGGAATAATTGGCTTGTCAGGAATTGATACGCGAGCACTTACATCCTTCATTCGTGATAATGGCATGCTTAATGGCGTAATAGCACATTCAAAAGACGGAATATTTGAAGTTGAGGACTTAATAAGAAAAGCTAAAAACTGGAAAGGCCTCATTAAATCTGATCTTGCAACAAAATCATCAACAAACCAGAGTTTTATTTGGGATGAAGGGCAATGGATTTGGCCTGACGGTTATAAAAATACTAAGGGTATAAAGTCCGTAGTGGTTATAGACTATGGGGTTAAGCGTAATATTTTGAGAAACTTAGTATCAGCAGGACTCAAAGTCACTGTTGTTCCTTCAAGTTTATCAGCAAGCGAAATATTGAGCTTGGACCCAGACGGCGTTGTTCTTAGCAATGGGCCTGGGGACCCAGAAGCAACAGGCATTCAAGCCATACCCGTAATACAAGATATTATATCGGCAAATATTCCAGTTTTGGGAATATGTTTGGGACACCAAATGCTTGCACTCGCATTAGGAGCAAAAACAATTAAAATGAACCAAGGTCACCATGGGGCTAATCACCCTGTTAAAGATTATACTACTAATAAGGTTGAGATTGTTTCAATGAACCATGGCTTTGCAGTCGATGCAAAAAGTCTTCCAGAAAATGTTGAAGAAACTCATGTAAGTCTTTTTGATGGGTCTAACTGTGGAATACAGCTAAAAGGAAAGCCAGTTTTCTCTGTTCAGCACCACCCAGAAGCTAGCCCTGGACCAAGGGATAGTTTTTATTTGTTTGAACGATTTGCTAAGGCTCTCTGCAGTTAGAATTAGCTTATACGAACAGACCCATTGGCAATTAAACTGTATGCACCTTCAATAATTGCTTGTTTAGCTGGTCTAGGAATTACTTTAGTCATGTTATTAACATAAACCACGTCAGTGTCATAAAATTTTCCTAAATCTTGGACGAGTATTTTTACCCTGTCATCAAACATAGCAATGGCTTTAAACAAAAAATTAGGCATCTCATTTTTTGGTATTTTTTTTAATTCTTTAAATTCATTTCTGAGTACATTTGCTATATCTTTAAACCAAAGAGTTTCTCCTGCAGCTAAAAGCCTGCGACCCCCAGCTTGCTCCGATGTCATGGCTGAAACATGAATCGAAGCACAATCCCTAACATCAATCAGCGGAATACCAACTTTAGGCAAATAAGCTAAATTTCCAATCATTAAAGATTTTAAAAGTCCGAGTGAAGCGCCGGCATTTCCAAAAATATCTGGGCCAAAAACAAGACCTGGGCATACAGTAGTTAATTTCGATTTTAATCCTTGAGCCGTTGTATAGGACCATGCTGAAATCTCAGCTCTTGTTTTTGAAACTGGGTAAGAGGTCATATATTTCCACTCGGGGTCAGACCAGCTACTTTCACTTAAGGTCACTTTTTTTTCTTTATGAGGCCTTCCGGTCATTGCGGCTATTGAGGAAGTCATAACGATTTTTTCAACACCCGCTGAATACCCATGTTCAAGCACTCGCTGAGCACCCGCACGAGCTTCCGGTACTAATGCCTCTCTATCTGTAGGAGGATCATTTGGTAGCGGTGATGCTATGTGCTGAATATATCGACAATCTTTTACTGCATCACTCCAACCCGCATCTGAACCTAAATCGACTTCAACTAACTCAATACCTGAAGTATCACATCCCATAGCAGACAAAGCATCTACAATTTTGTTAGCTTTATCTAAATTCCTAACTGCGCCCCTTAGGTTGTAACCTTTTTCCAATAATTGCTTAGATATATTAGCGCCAATGAAACCTGAAAAACCAGTAACCAATACTCTATCTGCCACTTTTTCCCCCTTAAGCATTCTTCACAAAAATACTCTACATTTCAGGAATGCCTTAATTTACTTTTGTTTACCATAAATATTATATAGTTTCTGTTAAAAAATAGTTGAAAAGTAAACTTAATACAAAATATAAAATATTACTTGTCTATAAAATGAACTAAAAATTACTTTCTTTAACTAGAAAATGTTGCATTTTAACAAATGAAATCATAAGCAGGTTTAGTTTGGCTTTTCTGCCAGATTCGTATCGCGAAGAGGCTTACTTAATGCCAAAAAGAACAGACATTCACTCGATTCTTATAATTGGGGCTGGACCCATTGTTATTGGTCAGGCCTGCGAATTTGATTATTCAGGAGTCCAAGCTTGCAAAGCACTTAAAGAAGAAGGTTACAGAGTGATTTTAGTTAACTCTAATCCTGCAACCATAATGACAGACCCCGAAATGGCAGATGCCACTTATATCGAGCCTATTACTCCTGACATAGTTGAGAAAATTATATCAATAGAAAAGCCCGATGCATTACTACCAACGATGGGAGGGCAAACCGCTTTAAACACGGCTTTAGCACTCGAACAAAATGGTATTCTAAGAAAATATAATGTAGAAATGATTGGTGCAAAAGCTGATGTAATTGACAAAGCAGAAAATCGTGAGCGTTTTGCAAAAGCGATGACAAGCATTGGTTTAGAAAACCCCAGGGCAACAATAATAACAGCCCCAGTTAGTGAAGATGGTAAAGCTGATTTATCTGCTGGAGTGGCTGAAGCGGTTGATAAATTAAATCATACAGGGCTTCCAGCAATCATTCGACCCGCATTCACACTTGGAGGAACAGGTGGAGGTGTTGCTTACAACATAGAAGAATACAGGGAAATTGTGAGATCTGGATTAGCGGCTTCGCCAACAAATCAAGTACTCGTTGATGAAAGTCTTCTAGGCTGGAAAGAATATGAAATGGAAGTTGTGCGCGATAAAGCAGACAACTGTATTATAATATGTGCTATTGAAAATATTGACCCAATGGGCGTGCACACAGGTGACTCAATCACAGTGGCTCCTGCATTAACTCTAACTGATAAAGAGTATCAAGTTATGAGAGATGCATCTATCGCTGTTCTGAGAGAAATTGGTGTTGAAACTGGTGGTTCGAATGTTCAATTTGGACTTAATCCAGAAGATGGACGAATGGTAGTGATAGAAATGAACCCAAGAGTTTCAAGGTCTTCAGCGCTAGCATCTAAAGCAACTGGGTTTCCAATCGCAAAAATAGCAGCAAAACTAGCAATAGGCTATACACTTGATGAACTTGATAATGACATTACTGGAGCAACACCAGCAGCTTTTGAACCAACGATAGATTATGTAGTAACAAAGATCCCGAGATTTGCATTTGAGAAGTTCCCAGGAGCTGAACCTGTATTAACAACAGCAATGAGGTCTGTGGGCGAAGCAATGGCAATAGGAAGAACATTTTCTGAAAGCCTTCAAAAAGCATTGAGGTCCCTGGAGACGGGTTTAACAGGTCTTAATGAAATTATTCTTGACCCAACTGGTGAGATGACTAGCGAAGAACTTCGTTCGGCAATGAAAGCACGCCTGTCTATACTTGCCCCCGACCGACTTCTTGTTATTGCACAAGCATATCGCTTAGGATTTACTACTGATAAAATTTTTCAATATACAAAAATTGACCCCTGGTTCTTAAGGGAGATTAAAAATTTAATAGCAACTGAAGAATGGCTGAAGAAAAATGGTTTACCAAGTAATGAAAGTGAGTGGAGAACGATAAAATCAGAAGGGTTTTCGGATGCAAGAATTGCAGAGCTTACAAAAAATAATGAGATTTTTATTAGAAAGTCTAGGCGCAATTTTAATGTGAGACCTGTCTATAAACGTGTGGATACATGTGCTGCAGAATTTCAGGCCAAAACACCCTATATGTACTCAACTTACGAGGCTCCAAGTTTTGGAGGCGTTGTAGATGATGAAAGCAGAGTAAGTAACCGTGACAAGGTCATTATTTTGGGTGGCGGGCCAAACCGAATAGGCCAAGGTATTGAATTCGATTACTGCTGTTGTCATGCCGCATTTGCTCTGAATGACATTGGGATTGAGTCAATAATGGTTAACTGTAACCCAGAGACTGTTTCAACAGATTATGACACGTCCGATCGTTTATATTTCGAACCCTTAACCGAAGAAGATGTTTTAGAGATTATAATGACTGAACAGCGTCATGGGACTTTAAAAGGTGTGATTGTTCAATTTGGAGGTCAAACGCCTCTAAAACTAGCTGAGGCACTCGAAGCAAATAATATACCACTTCTGGGCACAAACAGAGATGCCTTAGATAGGGCAGAGGACCGCGAGAGATTTAAGGATTTAGTTGAAAAATTAGGCCTGAAACAGCCCAACAATGCAATTGCAAGGAATGTAAAAGAAGCTAAAGAAGCTTCTAGTATTGTTGGATATCCATTAGTCTTAAGGCCTTCGAATGTACTCGGTGGACGCGGAATGGAAATCGTGGATAATGACAAAGAATTTAACCGTTATATATCTGAAGCGGTTAAAGTATCTGGAAAATCACCTCTTCTTATAGATCAATATCTGAGGGATGCTATAGAAGTAGATGTAGATGTGATTTGTGATGGCACAGAAGTTTATGTTGCAGGTGTTATGGAGCATATTGAAGAAGCAGGAGTACACTCTGGTGACTCAGCATGCTCTTTACCTCCATATACATTATCAGAAGAAATTATTTGCGAATTAAGTAGGCAAGCTAAAATCTTAGCACTTGAACTAGGAGTCGTTGGTTTTATGAATACTCAGTTTGCAGTAAAAGATGATGAAGTATACCTCATAGAAGTAAATCCTCGAGCATCACGAACTGTACCATTTGTTGCTAAAGCGATAGGGCAACCTATCGCTAATATTGCTGCAAAAGTAATGGCTGGAATGAAGTTATCTGAATTTGATTTAACACTAAAGGCACAAAAATATATAGCAGTAAAAGAAGCCGTATTTCCGTTTGCGCGTTTTCCTGGCGTTGACACAGTACTTGGGCCTGAGATGCGCTCAACAGGAGAGGTGATGGGTCTTGCAGAAACATTTGGTATGGCATTTGCAAAAAGTCAACTTGGCGGCGGAGTAAGCTTACCCGCTAAAGGTAAAGTCTTTATTTCTGTCAGAAATGAACACAAATCTGTGATGGCATTATTAGCAAAAGAACTCATTAGCTTAGGTTTTTCAATAGTAGCAACGGGCGGAACAACTAAATATTTAAGGTCAAAAGGAATTGAAGTTGAATATATCAAAAAATACCATGAAGGACGTCCAAACGTAATAGACGCTATGAAGAATGGTGATATCTCACTAGTATTTAATACGACTAGCGGCAAACAAAGTCTTAAAGATAGCTTTAGTCTTCGTCGTACTGCTTTAACACAAAAGATACCCTATTTTACAACAGCAGCAGCCTCAAAGGCAACAGTTGAAGCTATAAAGGATCTTGCACATAGTGGTTATGAAGTTGAAAGCCTTCAAGCAATAGCCTCAGGAAGCTAACCCGGGCAGTTAAAATCATTAGAAAGTTTACACTAATTGATCAAGAGCTTAGTCCATTAGATCTTATTTATAACAATACATTATGTAAAAACCAAAAATTAATAATTAAGTTATAATAAATAGAAATATGTAATAAGGATTATGAATAATTTTTAATTTAAAAAAATGAAAAGGTGGGTAAGCCTCCTTATCTCTTGATTATCTTTTAAAAATCGCTAGTTCTCCGCGCCGTAGTAATTTGGAAAGTAAAAAATGCAAAAATATCCTATGACAGTTGATGGGCATGCCACTCTGGAAGCTGAACTAAAAAACCTTAAATCAGTTGAAAGGCCATATATTATAAACGCAATATCAGTTGCAAGAGAGCATGGCGACCTTTCAGAGAATGCTGAATATCATGCCGCAAAAGAAAAACAAGGTTTCATCGAGGGGCGAATACAAGAGCTTGAGAGCAAGTTATCTCTTGCTCAAGTCATTGACACTTCAGTTATGAGTGGCGAAACAGTAAAATTTGGTGCAATTGTTAAAATTGTAAATGAAGATACAGACGTTGAGAGTACCTACCAAATAGTTGGTGAAGACGAAGCAAGCGTCAAAGACGGTAAGGTTTCTATTACCTCTCCAATTGCAAGAGCAATGATTTCGAAAGAAATAGGTGACTCCTTTGAAGTAATCGCCCCAGGAGGGTCAAAAGCTTACGAGATCATTGAAGTCAATTATAAGTAATGAAAGCAGGATTAACCAACTGCTTAATAATAACTGATGGACGCCAAGGTATTAGAAATCAAGCGATTGGTTTAGCCGCAGCTTTAAAAAATATTCAGCCTTTGATTTATTCAGAAGCTAAAATTAAAAATTCAAAATTTTTTCATAAATTAAATACTCGTTTACAGTATAGTTTAATTAAATTATTTAATATTTATCGGGCTGAAGGAAAAAATATAGATATTGCGATTGGCTGTGGAAGACAGGCCATTGCACCTCTCATTGACCTAAAAGAAAAAAATCCAAATATATTTACTATTTACGTACAAGATCCAAAATACAAAAATAATAACTTTGACCTCGTTATAGCGCCTGAGCATGATGCTCTTAAGGGTGAAAATGTAATATCTATGATTGGGTCTCCTAACAGAATAACTAAAAAACTTCTAAAAAAGGAGTCACAGAAATTCTTAAAAAAAATCAATGATTTTCCTCCTCCTCGTGCCACTATCTGCATTGGCGGTAACTCAAAACACCATAAGTTAAGTAAAGAAAATCATTGTGACCATATAGAGACTGCAAAGGACTTAATTAAACAAGGTTTTTCGGTCTTTATTACAACATCACGACGTACTCCTAGTTGGGTGATTAAGGAATACAAAGAATTAAGCTACAGTCATAAATCAGTCTGGGGATATTTTGGAGAAGGGGATAACCCTTATTACGCCTTTTTGGAAAAATCAGATATAATATTAGTCTCCGAAGATAGCACAAATATGCTGACCGAGGCAGCATCTGTTGGCAAAAGGGTTTTCTCCCTACCAATATCTGGAGGAACTAAAAAATTTAAAGAGCTAAAAAAAGTTCTCAAAAACAGATATAATATTTCCTATTTTAAAGGTGAGATTGATATTGATAATTGTGAACCTCTAATAGAAACTCATTTAGTAGCTGCAGAAATTTTGTTAAGATATGATGAATATCTATCTCGTAATAAATAGAGCAAGTAGTTCGATTAATTAGACCAGCGATAATCTGTGCACAATTATAATGGCTCTTCAATTTGCGAATCCTATATTTATTTTATAAGATGAGGTGGCAAACTTAACGAGATTACAAATGACAGAAACTATACACCATAAAGTCATAATTATTGGTTCCGGTCCAGCTGGATATACAGCAGCAGTATACGCTGCGCGTGCTATGATTGAACCTGCAGTAATCTCTGGTTTACAACCCGGTGGCCAATTAACAATTACCACTGATGTAGAAAATTACCCAGGTTTTCCAGAAATACAGGGTCCAGAACTCATGGAAAAGTTCAAAGAGCACGCCCTTAAATTCGGTACCAGCTTTTATGAAGACACAGTTATAGATGTCGATTTTACGACAAAACCATTTAAAATGTATGGTGATAGCGGAAAAATGTATACATCAGATGCAGTTATAATAGCTACAGGTGCTCAGGCTAAATGGCTTGGGCTACCTACAGAAGATAAATTTCAAGGTTTTGGTGTATCAGCTTGTGCTACTTGTGATGGTTTTTTTTACAGAAACAAAGAAGTAGTAGTAGTTGGAGGCGGCAACACAGCCGTAGAGGAAGCATTATTCTTAACTAACTTTGCATCAAAAGTTACACTTATACACCGCCGCAATACTCTTCGCGCTGAAAAAATTCTACAAAACAGACTTATGAATCATGAAAAAATTGAGATTTTATGGGATACAACACTCGAAGAGATACTAGGTGATGATAATCCAATAGGTGTAACAGGTGTAAAACTAAGAAATCGAAACACAGGCGAAATCTTTGACCGTGACACACACGGTGTTTTTATCGCTATAGGTCACAAACCCTCAACAGATGTATTTAAAGGACATGTTGAGATGAATGACGGAGGCTATATTTTCACTGCATCAGACAGTACCGCAACCAATGTTCCTGGAGTGTTTGCTGCTGGCGATGTATCGGATGAAACATATCGCCAAGCTGTGACTGCAGCTGGATTAGGGTGTATGGGGGCACTGGAGGCAGAGCGGTTTTTAACTGAGCAAGAAGCTCTAGCTGAGGCTGCTGAATAGTGGGTAACTAATGGATAGTTTGGATTGGGATAAGGTTAAAACATTTCATGCTGCTGCTGAGACTGGATCTCTCACAGCAGCCTCAGAAATTTTAAAAATATCTCAATCTGCTGTTTCAAGACAAATATCAGCATTAGAAGACAGTCTTAATACTCCTTTGTTCCATAGACATGCACGGGGGTTAACTCTTACAGAACAAGGCCGTATCTTATACAATACTGCTCGCGAAATGGCGCATAAAGTAGCTCTTGCGCAAGCATCAGTGATTGATAGTCGAAATAAACCTCAAGGCGTATTACGAGTGTCAGCCCCCACTTCATTGGGAGCTAATTGGCTTACATCTGTTTTACCAGAATTTATAGAAGCCTACCCAGATATTGATGTTCAATTAATTCTTGAAGATGAAGAACATGACTTATCAGCTTTTGATGTTGATTGTGCATTAAGGCCTTGGCCATCTACCCAAGGCGATGTCATTGAAAGGAAGCTCGGTACTATATCACAAAGCCTTTACGCATCACATTCATATCTAGCCAAATTTGGAGCGCCAACCTCGGCTCAAGATCTAGATAATCATAATATAATTGCATTTGGTGATTTAAGGCCTTCGCGGCTTCATAGTGCTAATTGGGTCCTCACTGCAGGTTCAGAAGGTTCAATAAGAACGCCCATTCTTTGTGTAAACAACCTGCATGGAATTATGAGGGCAGCAGAAGCTGGTATTGGGCTAGCAGGCATACCAGATTACATGACTGCGCTGTCACGAAGGTTAGTTAGAATTTTACCGCAAATAAAAGGTGAAAGTTTTGATGTATTTTTCGTATACCCCAGTGAATTACGTGGCTCTGTAAGGGCTAAAGTTTTCAGGGAGTTCCTTATGCGAGTAACACGTAGTTGGAAGTATTGAGCCATTAATAGCACTTGCTTAAGCTATACATAAATGCATAGCTATGCTGCTTATCTATATCTTCTGTTCATATCTATTTTTAATTACTACGACACTAAGAATTAGGTACGTCCCTCCCCTTTCGTTTCCTTTATTCTTATCCGCAATCTCTTCCTCCCCGAAGTTTTGGCGATGACTTAGACCAGGCCCTGGTTTTACCGGGTGCCTGGTTTTTTTTATAAAAAAATAAAAACTACTCTAAAGCTTCGCAAAATTTTGTGATGCGGTGCATGGCGTTATTTAAGTTTTCCATGCTTGTGGCATAAGAAATACGGAAATTAGATAAACTATGAAAAGCGCCCCCTGGTACAACAGCGACGTGCGAGACTTCCAAAAGAAGCTTTGAAAAATCAATATCATTTTTTATTTGAGTGCCGGTCGGAGTTATTTTTCCAATTAACCCAGAACAATCAGGGTAAACATAAAATGCACCATCTGGATTATTACAAACAATACCTTCTATTTTATTTAATCGCGATACAACCATATCACGCCTCTCAACAAACTTTTTATTTCTCTCATATATAAAGTTTTGTGAGCCATTTAAAGCAGCTACACCAGCCCACTGAGATATAGAGCTGGCATTTGAGGTAGATTGACTCATGACTTTCGCCATTGCTTTAATCAACCACTCTGGGCCTCCCCCATAACCTATTCGCCAACCAGTCATGGCATATGCTTTAGACAGTCCATTCATAGTAAGTGTTCGCTCGTACAGAGCAGGTTCGACTTGGGCAATAGTATGAAATTTAAAGTTATTATAAATTAAGTGCTCATATATATCATCAGTTAAAATCATTATTTGAGGGTACCTAATTAACACCTCAGCTAAACATTTAAGCTCACTAGACGTGTAAGCAGCGCCAGTTGGGTTTGAGGGGGAATTTAATATCAACCATTTAGTTTTAGAAGTTATATGTTCTTCAAGTTTCTCTGGTGTTAATTTAAAATTATCACTGATATCACAGGTAACGATTCTCGGCTTCCCACCACACATTTTAACCATCTCAGGGTAAGAGACCCAACACGGAGCAGGAATGATCACCTCATCCCCGTCATTCAATGTTGCCATAAATGCATTATAAATTACTGGTTTACCACCAGGTGAAACATTAATTTGGGATGACGAATATGTTAAATTGTTATCTCGCTTATATTTATTTATTATCGCTTCTTTTAACTCAGGTATTCCGTCAACATTTGTATAGTTTGTTTTACCATCTTTTATTGCTTTAACAGCTGCATCCTTAATGTGGTCAGGCGTATCAAAGTCAGACTCACCAGCTCCTAAACCGATTACATCAATACCTGCTGCCAACATATTTCTTGCAGATTGCGTAGCAGCCATAGTTGCTGATGGAGCTACGCGAGATAGTTTTTCAGAAACATTAAAAGACATAAATTACTCTTACTTAAATTTTTAGGACATTACGGGAAAAGAATTTGACAACATTCCACCGTATCGCAGAGGCTCAGCCCTAATAGCCAGACCAGTTTTATTATCGGTTTCAACATAAACTCCACATAAAGTTCCATCACCTGTGGCAGGAGTAAAGCGACCGCCTCTCATTCTAGTTGTAAATCGCCTTAAAGGCTCCTCTTTATTCATACCTATTACTGAATTGTAATCTCCGCACATTCCAGCATCAGTTTGATAGGCTGTTCCAGAAACAAATATCCGTGTATCCGCTGTCGGTACATGCTGATGTGTTCCGACAACTAGACTAGCTCTTCCATCGCAAAAATGTCCCATCGCTTGTTTCTCGGAGGTTGCCTCTGCATGAATATCCACAATTATTGCATCCGCTGCCACTCCCAGAGGGGCCGTATTCAATTCCCTTTCTACCGCTTGAAAAGGGTCGTCTAGCGCATCCATAAAAACCCGGCCCAAAACATTGATTACCAGTAATTGATACCCATTGACATTATACATACCAGAGCCTCTACCTGTTGCAGTGTTTGGAGGGTAATTACATGGACGAAGTAAACGATCTTCATTTTCAATGACAGAGATGCCTTGGGGGTTGTCAAAACTATGGTTACCTAGGGTTAAAACATCAGCCCCTGCATCATAAAGTTCATCAGCAGTCGATCTCGTGATGCCAAAACCACCAGCAGCGTTTTCAGCATTTATAACAACTGCATCCAACTTTAAATCTGCTCGGATACGCGGAAGATGGCGTTTTACAGCCTCGCGGCCTGACTTACCTACTACATCCCCAAAAAAAGCTAATCGCATTAAAACGCCTTAAAGTATTTATCCGTTAATATACCGTCAAGCTTTTGATCAAAGTTGTCAGTCGGTAAAAAATCAACTTCTTGACCAGCAAAGGCGATACCGCAAGCAAAAATATCATTAT
>JABGVR010000096.1 GCA_018645985.1 Hellea sp.
AGCTCAGTCACGCGAAACGTTAAGGATCTCAAAGGCTTTAAACGTGTAAGTTTAGCGCCAGGCGAAACAAAAACTGTTACCTTGCCTATCAGGAAGGAGTCACTTTGGTTCTATAATCTTGATATGGAACGTTTAGTGGAGCCTGGAGAGTTTGACATCATGGTTGGTAATAGTTCACAGAATGTAAAATCTGTGACACTAACGGTTCAATAATGTATCTTGGTCTTGATATAGGCACATCCGGTGTAAAAGCCGTTCTGGTTGATGACTCACAGACTGTTATTGATCAAGCAACTGCGACCCTTTCTGTCTCACGCCCTAAGCCTCTATGGTCGGAGCAAGACCCCAAAGATTGGTGGCGTGCTACAAACCAAGCTGTCCTTAAATTAGATAGACGCTTCCGCAGTTCTGTTAAGGCCATTGGTTTGTCAGGACAAATGCATGGAGCGACTTGTTTAGATTTCAATGACCAAGTTATCAGACCTGCTATTTTATGGAATGATGGGCGGAGTTATAGTAATTGTCAGGCTATGATGGCTCAAATGCCATTATTAAAAAATATCACAGGAAACTTAGCCATGCCTGGTTTTACAGCGCCTAAGCTTCACTGGATGCGCGAAAATGAAACAGAAAACTTTAAACGTGTAGCTAAGGTTCTTTTACCAAAAGATTATGTAAGATTTTTGATGAGCGGAGATTATGCCTCCGATAAATCTGATAGTGCGGGTACGCTTTGGCTTGATGTCGCAAAGCGCGATTGGTCTGACGAAGTCTTGAAGCTTACAGGTTTAACTCGATCTCATATGCCTAACTTGTTTGAAGGTTCTGAAGCGACTGGGGTTTTAACATCAAGAGTTGCAGATGATTGGGGCATGTCCCAAGTGCCTATTGCCGCCGGCGGCGGTGACAATGCTGCAGGCGCTGTGGGAGTAGGCGTTATTAAATCTGGGGATGGGTTTCTTTCTTTGGGAACTTCGGGGGTAATTTTTTTAGCGGATAACCAATATCGACCAAATACAGGGGGTGCAGTACATACCTTCTGTCACGCACTGCCTAACATGTGGCACCAGATGAGTGTAATTCTATCAGCAGCGAGTGCTGTAGATTTTGTTGCGCGCATAACAGGATTTGAAAGCGAAACTACGCTTTATGAACAAACAGCAAAATCAAAAAAACCCAGCAGTGGGGCGCTATTTTTGCCCTATCTATCAGGTGAGCGCACTCCGCATAATGACCCAAACGCTAAAGGAGCCTTTTTTGGCCTAACTCATGAAGACACGCCTCTTTCAATGGCTCAAGCTGCATTAGAAGGCGTTGCTTTTGCTCTTTCTGAAGGTGTTGATGCTTTAAAGGCAAAAGGGGCTAACATTCAGAGTTTGTCTGTTATTGGGGGCGGCTCTCGTTCCCATTGGTGGGGTGAAGTGATAGCCAGTGTAATGAAATTACCGCTAACTTACCGCATGGCATCCGAAGTTGGACCAGCTTTTGGTGCAGCGCGGCTAGCGCGCCTTTGTGTATCTGGGGAAGATTATGAAAATATTTGTACGCAACCACCTGTTAGTCATATCATTGAGCCTAACCAGGATTTACAATCACTTTATTCAGAGCGCCGCGAGCTTTTTTCTAAACTTTATAATGTTACAAAAGAATTGAATTAGGACCCATAAAAAATGAGTAAATATTTTGATGAAATAGACCCTGTAAAGTTTGAAGGAAGAGACAGTGAAAATCCATTAGCTTTTAAATATTACGATTCAAGTAAAATTCTTATGGGTAAATCTATGGAGGAACACTTAAGGTTCGCTGTCTGTTATTGGCATAACTTTTGCTGGGATGGGTTTGATATTTTTGGAAGTGGCACATTTAATCGGCCTTGGCATGGTGTTACAAATGATCAAGCTGCAGCTGAAGCTAAATTAGAGGCTGCATTTTCTTTCTTTAATAAACTGGGTAACCCTTACTTTTGCTTTCATGATACAGATGTTATGGCTGCTGCTGAAACTCCAAAAGAACATGTCGAAAATTTTGCAGCTATTGTTGATAAAATAGAAGAGAAAATAGCAGTATCAAAAACAAAGCTTCTTTGGGGTACAGCGAATATGTTTTCACATCCGCGTTACATGGCAGGTGCCTCAACAAACCCGAACCCGGATGTTGCTGCTTTTGCTGCTTTGCAGGTTAAGCATTGCCTCGAAGCGACTCATCGATTGGGTGGTAGCGGATATGTTTTATGGGGCGGAAGAGAAGGCTACGATACAATTTTAAATACAAATGTTGCACAAGAAATGAAGCAGCTTGGGAGGTTCCTAACTATGGTGGTGGAGCATAAGCATAAAATTGGTTTCAAAGGGGATATTTGGGTTGAACCTAAACCACATGAGCCCACTAAACATCAATATGACCGTGATGTTGGAACGGTTTATGGTTTTTTAAAAGAATATGGTCTCGAAAAAGAGGTGGGTGTTAACATCGAACCAAATCATGCGACAATGGCAGGAAATAATTTTGAACATGAAATCGAAATGGCTAATGCCTTCGGTATATTTGGTTCGATAGATTTTAATCGCGGTGACCCCCAAAATGGTTGGGATACGGATCAATTCCCAAACGATCTTCGTGAAACTACTATGGCTTTATATTATATTTTGAAAGGTGGTGGCTTTAAAAATGGTGGAGCTAACTTTGATGCAAAAGTTCGTCGTCAGTCTATTGATGCAAAAGACCTTTTCTATGGTCATATAGGGGGGATGGACTTGTTGGCCCGTGCTTTGGAAAATGCTGCAAAGATGATTGAAAATGATAAGCTGCAAGAGTTTAAGGATAGTCGATATAAAAATTGGTCATCAGGCCATGGAGCTAAAATGTTAGATGGAAAAATGTCACTTGATGAGATGGCAGCGATTTCACTTCAAAAAAACAATTCGCCTAAACCTATGTCTGGACGCCAAGAGGGGTTAGAAAATATAGTAACTCAATTTCTAAAATAGAATGTTATTTGCCAAGGACCTGATCTATGTGGAACTTACTTCTGAAATGCTTTATAGTTACTTTTACAATAATGATTGTAGCTTGCTCAAAAGCCCCTGAGCTTGTGAGGCTCGAAGGCGCAGGTAATAAACTGTTCTGTGCTACTTTAAAAGACATCAGAAGTTCACCAGACCAAACCTTGCAAGATAATAATGAACTAGTCGGTCATGCAGCCAATATAAAGAAATTGTATGAAGCGGCCCCTGATATTATTAGTGAAGATTTACGTTTTATCTATGATATATTGGCCGCATCACGCGACTCAAAAGGCACAGATACTTTATTAGCTTTTCAAATGCTGACTGACCCTAGGCTTGCGGGATATGAAGGCCGAGTTGCGGAATTCGCTAAAGAAACCTGCGGGATTTTTGATGGAGATATAGATTATTTTGTTGACCCTACAGTAAGACCCTCGGGAATTTGTTCTGGATGGCCATTGATGGGAAGTCCTTTGACTAATGATAGATTTCCTTACCTATTGGATACGTCTTCAGCAAATTACTTCTCCAACATTTTCTTTTCTGGCCCAAAAACCAAAATGCGGGACGGCATGATACATGTACCGCGTGGCGGTAAAGTGACGTTTAAAGGGGAGTATCCTTTTGCCAAATATTTTGGCTTTAACCCCAATGATATGTCTACCAATAATTTAAAGACATTAATGGATGTTGATATCGATCCTGATGAGGGAAGTATTAATCCATGGAGAGAGCCTATGCAATCCGACATGGCTCGTAATTACACAGCTCACTTAGTTGTTGATAAAACCCCTGAGATACCAGCGCCCAATACAAGTTATGTTGGACAAACTAAGTCAGGGGGTAGAAACTATGCGACCTTTCAAATCTACCGTGTCTATGGCACTGATCTCCCAGTTTTACCGCCTAATTCCGCTGGCGTCCTTCTCCCATCTGTTACGGTTTATGATAAAAAAGGAAATGAGATAGAGCATCATCCAATGTGTGACCCTTATCCTAATAACTATGAACCCCCTATTGATAAAACTAAATTTCCAGCATTACCTTTTCCTGATCACAGGGCGCAATCAAATGCAGGAAATTTTAACGTCAAAGGTAACTTCGGTTTAGATATAGACCTTCTATCAAATGCAGATGTGCTTTACTTAAGTTCATATTATGGACGTCAAAATGGTGAAGTTTTTGCCATACGAGCCAAGAAACCCAAAACCATGAACGTAAAAGAAGAACGTTATCCTTGGTCAACTGATTTAGACTTTCGAATGTGGACAGCCTGCACTTATAATTTCTGGAACGGCAAGGCTAACGATTGTGTTGTGGATAACAATATTCTCGAAGATAAATATGGTTATTACACTTTAATTGTTACAGAAGCTAAGAACCGGCCATCCAATGCCACAAAAGAAAACCATATAAGCTGGTTGGACGCCGGTAACTTTTTAGATGGTCAAATTAGTTTTCGTATGCTGCCAAAGCATACAGCATTTCTTCAAGGCCTAAGAACAAACATTGAAAAAGGTGCAACTACGCCCTACAGTCCCGAAACAGCATTTTGTTCACGTGAGACTTTTGAACGAGGAGGGTTTTCTGGCTGTCAGCAAGAGAGTAATATAGTAAAAAATCAGCAATAAAAATATATGTGGTGATGTATGTAAGAAATTACCGCTAACTATAATTCTGATAAATAAGAAATATATCTTAAACTATTTAGTCGAGACAATATCATTTACATTTGTATAAACTATAGCTCCAATCATGGTTATAAAAGGAAACGAGATTAGATACCATATCCAGCCTATTACAGGAATATATGTTGGCAAGCCTAAAGCAAATGGTAACAATAACAATAAAACAAAAATATTCCAAAAACCTGCCTGATGAACAATTTCTCTCGATTTTTCTAATGCCTCAAGTGGCTTCATGTTTTTATCTACTAATAAATAAAATCCGAAAGACCAGACAGTCATTAAATATATGCCTGGAATAATTAATAGTATAGTTCCTAATAGGCATCCAATTATAATTACCAGGCTAATAAGCAAACTTTTCCACCACATATCGTTTTTGAAACCTTCGGAAAGAGAGTCTCCCAGAACTAATTCTTCCTTCCTTGCAGCTTTCAGTAAAAATGTGCAGTATCCAACAGTTAGTGCTGGAAGTGCAAATATTCCTATTAGTGTAATTATTGCTAAAAACATCAGGCATGTGTAAATAATTGTATTAAAAAATATTGTCCAATATGATCTTTTTGTTAACTTGAATACTTTTGAAATATAGTCATCTATGTTGATTTTTTTCATG
>JABGVR010000013.1 GCA_018645985.1 Hellea sp.
AAACGATTGACCGTTCCTAGAGTTTGAAATTAATAATGTATAGTTTTTCAATGCAATCGACTATTGCCGAATCAGCAGAAATTTCTGGAGTAGAGCTGCATGGTGGAAAATTCACTAAGTTAAAAATGCTTCCGGCTGAAGTTAACAGCGGAATCAATTTTATTAGAAAAGATATCGCTGATCGTAATAATATAATAAAAGTTATTCCAAGTTCTGTATCTTCTGTTTTAAATTGTACCACCTTGTCAAATACTGCTGGTGTCACAGTTTCAACTGTTGAGCATTTGCTTGCAGCACTTGCTGCATTTGGCATTGACAACATAAATATCGAAATAGATAGCAATGAAGTACCTGCAGTTGATGGAAGTGCAGAGCCTTTTTTTAAAATTATTGAGAGAGCTAAAATAAAACAACAATCATCTCCGAGACGCTATGTAAAAGTTTTAAAGCCTGTTGAGATTTCTATAGATGATTCTTACGCTAAAATTGAACCTTCTGATCAGTTGGAACTTGATGTAACCATAGATTATGATGATAAGGCTATTGGTATCCAGAATTTTAAGATTGCCCCTAATTTGAAAAATTTCCACGACTGCATTGCTTCTGCTCGCACCTTTGCCAAATTTGACGACGTAGCTTCGTTAAGAGCTTGCGGTCTTTCTCGAGGTGGATCTCTATCAAATGCGATAGTTGTAGACAAAGGGAAAGTTTTAAATTCAGAAGGTTTGAGATTTGATAATGAATTTGCCAGACATAAAACACTTGATCTAATGGGTGATTTATATGTTGGAGGTCCTGTAATAGGTCGTGTAACAACATTTAAAGGTGGTCATAAATTAAATCACGCTTTGCAAGTTGCCTTGTATGGTTCTTCAGATACCTGGAAATTTATAAACCTTTAATAAAATAAACTATTATTTAATTTTTCGTATATTTTCTGTCTTCCTTCTATTAGCAATGTCCTTTAAGGGTAAATAATAATTAATCTCTAACGGCATCATAATGAGTAATTCAAAATATATCTATAATGTTTTAATTATTACACTTAGCTTTGCTATGTCTGCTTGTTCTTCGTTAGGTTTAGGGGGAAATAAGAAAGCAAAACTTGCATATATCGAAAGACCCGCAGAGCAAATTTATAACCAAGGGTTTAAACGAATAGAGAAAAACGATTGGGACCGTGCCAAACTTTTTTTCCAAGAGGTTGAAAGACAACATCCTTTTTCTAAATGGGCTCGTAGAGCAATGCTTATGCAGGCATATGCTAATTATCGTTCCACAGATTATGAAGAGTCTATTGTTTCTGCCCAACGATTTATAGGTCTACATCCTGGAAGCGATAGCGCACCTTATGCTTATTATTTAATTGCTATGAACTATTACGATCAGATATATGATGTAGGCAGAGATCAAGAGACTACAGTTAATGCAGAAGCCGCATTGCAGCAGGTAGTTCGACGTTACCCAAATAGTGATTATGCAAGAGATGCTCGCCTTAAATTAGAGTTAACACACGATCATTTGGCTGGTAAAGAGATGACAATTGGCCGATATTACCTCAAGGAAAATCAACATTTAGCTGCTATAGGACGGTTTAAAAACGTTGTTAAAAACTACGAAACAACTTCCCAGACAGAAGAAGCCTTGCATAGGTTAGTTGAAGCTTATGTTTCCTTAGGAATTATAAGTGAAGCTAAACTTGTAGGCTCAGTTTTGGGTTATAACTACCCATCAGGTGAATGGTATCAAGATAGTTATAATTTACTAGAGGAATATGGCGTTAACCTAGATGACGAAATAAAAAAGCCACGAAATAAAGGTTATTGGAATCGTCTAACCGAACGTCTCTTCTAAGGCATATGCTCAATAGCTTATCTATTCGTAATATTGTTCTAATTGATTCTTTGGATATTGATTTTAACTCAGGCTTGACTGCTATAACTGGCGAAACGGGGGCAGGGAAATCCATCATTCTTGACGCATTATGTATGGCTACAGGTTCTCGTACTGACCGTAACCTGGTTCGAGTGGGTTCAGATAAATCACAATGCATAGCAAATTTTTCTTTATCAGAAAATATGCAAAAAACCTTGTTGAATAATGATATAGATTTTGATGTTAATGATGGTCTGACTTTACGCAGGACGCTAACAAAGGATGGAAGGAGTAGGGCTTACATAAACGATCAAGTCGTAGGCGGAAAGTTGCTAGCTGAGATTGGTAATTCTTTGTTGGAAATACACGGTCAACATGATGAAAGGGGTTTAATGAATTCAGCAACACACCTTACTTTACTTGACACTTTTGCTGGTCATAAAAATTTAATTGATGAGTGTAAAAATTCATATTTAGAAATGATAAAGACTAATAATAAAGTAGAAAAACTAATTAAAATTAAATCTAAGAGCATAAGTGACAAGGAGTATCTAGAGTTCTCTATTGCTGAATTAAATAAATTGTCTCCGAATATAGATGAGGAACAAACATTAGCTGGAAACAGGCGAATTTTACAAGGTTCCGAGGAAGTTCTGAAGGAACTAAATGGTGTTAAAGTTATGCTAGATGAAGATACAATGTTTGAGTCAAGGGTTTCAAGTGCTATCAAAAATCTCGAAAGTTTGTATAATAAACTAGATACTGAAAATAGCTTTAAAGTATCTGCTCTT
>JABGVR010000097.1 GCA_018645985.1 Hellea sp.
AGCTAAAGCTGCTGAGATTTGTGATAAAGTTGGTATAGTGGCTGAAAGGCGTGTTGCGGACTTGACCGATCAGGAAATTTTAAAAATTCGAGAATCTATCGATGCAGACCATATGGTTGAAGGTGACCTTCGAAGAGAGATTGGTCAAAATGTAAAAAGACTTATGGACATGGGTAATTACAGAGGATTGCGTCATCGACGCGGCTTACCTGTGCGTGGACAAAGAACTCATACTAATGCACGAACACGCAAGGGCCCTGCGAAGGCCATTGCTGGCAAGAAAAAATAGGTAGGATAAAATGGCAAAAGAACCAGGTCGTGTCCGCCGAGCGGATAAAAAAAATATAACATCGGGCGTTGCTCATGTTAATTCGACATTTAACAATACAATGATTACAATTACAGATTCCCAAGGTAACTCTGTAGTATGGTGTTCAGCAGGAGCAATGGGTTTCAAGGGTTCTAGGAAATCCACACCCTATGCAGCCCAAGTTGCTGCCGAAGAGGCTGCACGAAAGGCAGCTGAGCATGGAATGAACACATTAGAAGTTAACGTTAATGGTCCAGGTTCAGGCCGTGAAAGTGCAGTAAGGGCTCTCCAAGCTGCGGGTTTTACCATTACAACAATACGTGATGTAACACCAATACCACACAATGGTTGTCGTCCACCGAAACGTCGCCGAGTATAACTAGCCCAATAATGGGATTTTTTTTGTAGCGTTAATTCCGCTACGCTTTAGCATTAAGAGGTCACGCTGTGATTGAAAAAAATTGGCAAGAACTTATCCGTCCGATCAACCCAGAGATTGAGCCGAGTCGCGATCCTGAAAGAAAAGCTGTTGTAACTGCCGAACCCCTAGAGCGAGGCTTTGGAATGACTCTAGGAAACGCACTTAGAAGAGTATTGCTCTCTTCACTTCAGGGTTCTGCCGTTTCAGCAGTGCAGATTGATGGTATAGTGCATGAATTTACTTCTATTCCTAATGTAATGGAAGATGTTACTAATGTTGTTTTAAATCTCAAGGGTCTTGCTGTACGCATGCACGCTGAGGGCCCTAAGAAACTATTGTTGCGTAAATCGGGGGCAGGGCCTGTAACGGGTGCGGACATTGAAGAAACTGCTGATGTTGAAATACTTAATAAAGATCATGTTATATGCAATGCTGATGAAGGTGCTGATATAAGAATGGAACTTACGGTTACAACAGGTAAGGGCTATGTGCCTGCTGCTTTATCTAGGCCAGAAGATGCTCCAATAGGGTTGATTTCTATCGATGCATTATACTCTCCTGTTAAAAGGGTTGCATACCGTGTTGAGGATACACGCGAAGGTCAAGTATTAGATTACGACAAACTTATTATTGATATAGAAACTAATGCAGCTGTTACACCCGAGGATGCAGTTGCAGTTGCTGCTCGTATATTGCAAGATCAATTCCAGGTATTCGTTAATTTTGATGACCCGGAGGACGTAGGACGCGGGGAAGAGAAGCCAGAATTAGATTTCAATCCAGCTCTTCTTCGTAAGGTAGACGAACTTGAGCTATCAGTTCGTTCGGCTAATTGTCTCAAAAATGATAATATCGTATATATAGGTGATTTAATACAGAAGTCAGAGTCAGAAATGCTTAGAACACCCAATTTTGGTAGAAAGTCATTGAATGAGATAAAAGAAGTGCTTGCTGTGATGGGACTTCATTTAGGTATGGATGCGCCTAACTGGCCGCCTGAGAATATCGAAGAGTTAGCAAAAAAATACGACGATCACATATAAGCTTGTATTATAAAATAAAAGGATATCATCATGCGTCATAAAATGGCACATCGAAAGCTCAATAGAACTGCATCTCACCGCAAAGCGATGTTTGCAAATATGGCTTCTAGTTTGATAGAGCATGAGCAAATAGTGACTACCCTGCCTAAGGCTAAGGAGTTAAGGCCTATAGTTGAAAAACTTGTAACTCTAGCAAAAAAAGGTGATTTGAACAGCCGTAGACTGGCTATAGCTAGAACTAGAAATAGAGATATGTCAAAAAAACTATTCGATGTTCTCGGCCCTCGTTATAAAGAGAGAAGCGGTGGTTACATCCGCATTATGAAAGCTGGTTTTAGATTCGGCGATAATGCCCCAATGGCTGTTATTGAGTTTGTAGATCGCGATGAGAGTGCCAAGGGTGCTATTGATCATGCGAAAAAAGAGACAACCGAGGCATAAATTTAGTTTAAATGGTTAAACAACCCGCTTTTTAAGCGGGTTTTTTTTTGTTTAAGAAAAGATAAAATGTATACAAGCTATAGATATGTGAACTAAATGATGTAAGCATATAAACTTAGAAATACGAGGAGTAATTTTGTGGTTAAATTAATAGTAAATGGACAAAATCACGAAATTAATATTGACACTGACACTCCAGTATTATGGGTTTTAAGGGAAAAGCTAGGATTGATAGGAACCAAGTTTGGCTGTGGGTCATCTTTATGCGGTGCTTGCACTATTCATGTTGAGGGGAAGCCTATCCGTTCATGCGTAACTCCGGTATCAAATATAGAGGGAAAAAGTGTAACTACAATAGAAGGTCTAGCTGATGCAAAAGACGCACTTCACCCAATACAAGAAGCCTGGATAGAGCACCAAGTTCCTCAATGTGGGTATTGTCAGTCTGGTCAAATTATGTCTGC
>JABGVR010000098.1 GCA_018645985.1 Hellea sp.
AAGATGTTCAAGCTATATCTAGCTTAAATGCCTCAGAGGAACATAAGGTAGAGGTTAAAAAATTTAATGATAACGCCGGCCGAATAATTTCTGATCTTGAAAGAATTGATATTAGTTTTGAGCAATTACAGAATGCTGCAGTACGTTTGAAGGAGTTACATATTGAAAGTTCAAACGGTTTTTTAACTGTCAATGAGCGGAAATTATTCCAACTGGAAATAGCCGGTATTAAGGAAGAAATTTTGAGCGTTGCTAATGGTCGTGATGCACTTGGGAATGGCTATTTTTCAGGTACTTCGGGCGAATCTGAGCCATTCAAAGTCAGCAATTTAGGTGTAATTGGCTATACCGGCACAACTGTTGAGAAAACCTTGCAGGTTTCGCGCGACACCCAATTACGTCAGAACTTTTCTGGAGATGAAGTTTTTCTTTCAGCGGGTTCTGCTGGCAATAAATTTTCAATATTTGAAGCTATTGATGAATTCTCTGAAAGCTTAAATCATGAGAGGTCATCAGGCACTTCCTCAAATCTATTATCAGAAGGACAATCGGTTGGTTTAATTCTTCCTGCTTCTGGTGCAGCTGCTCAGTATAAATTTGATCTTTCTGTTGATGGGCAGACTTACAAAATTGATTCTAACGTGTACGGAAACGATTTTAGTGGATTAGTCGCGGAATTGAATAGCTATACTTCTTCGACTGGCGTTACTGCCACAATTACATCAGGCAACCAAATTACACTTTATGGAACGCCTACGGAATTAAAAATATCAAATTTCTCTACAGATTTGCCAAATACTTCTTTGCAAACAATAGGGGTTAAAAAAGGTGCTGAACCTGATATTATAGATGAGATTATTATACCCCATTCAATCTCTAATGAGGTGGTCCAAGATAAATTACATAATGTGTTTGAGCATTTTGTATCAATGCGCACCGATTTAGGAATCGCAGCAAAATCTGCACAAAATTTTGTTGAAAATTCAGAAAACATTTTAGTAAACCTGAATGAAGACATATCAAAAATTGAAGATGCGGATATGGCTGAATTGCTTACTAAACTGCAAGGATTATTAACAAATAAAGAAGCAGCGCAGGCTACATTTTCTCGCTTGTCCAGTAAAAACTTATTTGATTTTTTAGGATAGATCGCTTGATTTAGCTATTTTTTTCATTTTATTGATGAATTGATTTAACTGGTAACCTGAATGGCATTAAATTTGCAGCATCTCCTTGAATTAAAGAGGGGTTCGTTAGATGTTTTCAGTAATCAAATCGGGAATGGATACCGCGCTTCAAGAGCTGTCTCTAATTTCGAATAACATTTCTAATGCGAACTCTACGGGGTATAAGAAAAGCTCTGTATCATTCTCAGAATTCTACAATGGTAGGACTGCTGAGGGTGTAGAAAGAGCGTTGGTTGGGCTAGGCGCCAACTCGTTAGATTCCAGACGTAGTGATGCACAAGGCGCTCTTGTCGAAATGGGGGGCACTTTGGATGCAGCCATTGTAGGGAATGGTTACTTTATGACTCAGCATCCTGATCAAATTGGTTATTCTGTTACACGAAACGGCTCATTTGCTTTAGACGCTAATGGCTTTTTGACATCCCAAGATGGTGATTTTGTACTGGGAATGACTGCAGTCGAAGGAGAGTTTGTCGGTGCGGGCGCCGATCCAGAAACTTTGCAGAGAATACAGATTCCTATCGCTGCATCAGAAGATCCTCTGTCGAGTATCAGTGTTAAAAGTAACGGAAATATCTTGGCCGCATTTGGTGAAGGCGATGACGTTCCAATTGCAACAATACCTCTAGCTATTTTTTCCAACCCAAATGGCTTGAAGCAGCTTGGTGGTGGTAAATATTCCCCAACAGATCTAGCTGGAAAAATATTTATGGGTAACCCAAGCTCGGCTGGCTTTGGAAACCTTGAAACAGGTTATGTTGAGGGTTCTAACGTAGATATTACCACTGAGATGACTAACATGATCCGAGCACAACAACAATTTAATGGGGCTGCTCGCATTATGCAGACAAATTCTGATATGATTGAGAAATTAACTCGGTAAAATGGTGCTATTGTTGAATTTTTGATGCCATTCATAAGACGTTTGATTATATCGAACTAAAATGAGTTTCGTTGTGCGCATCGTGGGAGGCAAAGGTTTTGGGTAAGTGTCGTGATTGTTCTATATCTATGGGCTATGCAGAGAGCCAAGCGGCACTAAATTACAATGGTTTGTGTATCACGTGCCATGTAAAAGAGCGCGTCCATACTAAAATAGTTACGTCCAAGGATCCTGCGCTTTCTTCAACTCAGAAATCTACGGAAACAGTGTTTAATAAGTTTCAGGATATGTTGGTGACGACGGAAAACACCGTTAATTTGCGGATAAAAGGACGCTGCGGTGTTATCACAACCGATTTCCACTATAAATTTAAAACACCTCCTATTACGAGGCGTATCTGGAATATTTTGCGAGCAAAACCGGAGAAAAAAGTGGACTTCCTGCAGGAGTCGATCGAATTTGCCATGCTCGAGCTTAAAGCTAAAGCAATTAGATTGGAGGCTAATGCGATAGTTGGCCTAAGTGTTGATTACCTTGTGCTTGGGGATATCAAAAAAAATGGTGTAATTGTTTCATTAATTGGTACAGGCATTAAAATTTGAATCGCATTTCTTTGTGTTCAGCAATATCCCCACGATGTAAAAAGAGCGGTACGTCGTGATGAGGTAAGCCGCCGTCGACCACTTTTCGCCCCAATTCGGCGGGAAGGCGAATGGAGTATTTATACGGATTTTTTTTACAATCATTTTTTTAAATGTATATTATGGCATGATTGGTAAAGAGAGTTTTACACCACGGTGGCTTCAAGTAAATTACATGGGTATTGCGCCAATCATCCCACCTCCTTAAAGCAAGTGGCTAGAAGTAAATTATATTTCAAAAATTCGCCTTTATTCTATTTTTATCCTGGGACACATAAAGTCAGCGTGCAATTAAATCCGCGTGGTCTTTCAGAGTATTCGTGAATAAATGTGCGGAAGGTTCTGTCATTGATACGTGATGATGTCTGAGAAATTTTTGCACTCCATAAATGCTGGTACACTATTCATTAGTAAACTTTAAAAGGCTGAAGTAGCTTCTAAGAATAGCATACAATTCCTAATCAGACTATTCTGAAACGATACGGGCATGCGCGTGGCAGACATAGGCTCGCGGATTAAGTATTGTGCAGCATAATTGAACTTGGTTTCATTGCACTTTGTCTCATTGAGAAAACAAAAGGCTTAGGCTGCTAAGCCTAAGCCTTTGTATGAGTGGTGAGCCCTGATGGGTTCGAACCATCGACCTACTGATTAAAAGTCAGTTGCTCTACCGGCTGAGCTAAGGGCCCACTGCGGCGGTGTCTAGAAAGGGTAG
>JABGVR010000099.1 GCA_018645985.1 Hellea sp.
GAAAGTGGACTTAGTTTTTTAGGAATTGGTGCACAGCCTCCAATGTCGAGTTGGGGTGCTATGATTAAGGATCATTATAATTATATTATTTTAGGAAAACCCTATTTGGCACTCATCCCTGGGCTCTGTATCATGAGCTTAGTAATGGCTTTCATGCTCATAGGGAATACTTTGAGAGACGCTTTAGATGTTAAGGCTTAGCCTTTATTTCTGGAGGGTAATTTTCCAAGATAGAAGTCACAAAAGAATGTATTAATTCTTCTTTTTTGTTGACACTGGCAGTCAGAAATCCTTTTCCAACACCCTGCCAAATAAGTTCTTTATTGTTAGTTTCTATAATGTCAATAAACAAAGTACCTTGTTGAGAGTTTGAAACATTTACTTGTGATCCCATAAAAGGACCCCATCCATATCCCATTCCCCCAAAATAATTAAAACGATTATTATTATAAATATTCACTTGCTGTCTTTCTTTAGTGAAAAAGTTAACAATTAAATCTGGAGTTTCGGACATAGTAAACCCTTTTTCAATAAGCACAGTCTCAATAGATCTTAAGATTCTGCGTTTGTCCAAATCGTTAATTTTAGCACGGTCGATTCCTTCTTTTAAAAACCCGAAAGTCTTGAACGATTTAAACTGAGCGGATTTGTCATAATCAACTGCAACTCTTACTGATTGACAAGAAGTTAAAAATAATACAAATGCTAATAAATAAGTAATCTTGTTTTTCATATAAATTTATTTAAAGGTTATTTAAAAGAGTATCATCAACAGAGTTAGGTATAGTTACTCTTAACATTGGTTCCGATTCCATTGCCCGTTTAATTGCAAATGTTGCTTCTTTATTTCGTGCCCAATTTCGTCTTGCAATTCCATTGTTGACATCCCAAAATAACATAGACTTTATTCGTCTCTCTGATTCCTCACTACCGTCAAGAACCATACCAAAGCCCCCATTTATGACCTCACCCCAGCCTACACCACCACCATTATGGATACTTACCCATGTAGCCCCTCTAAAGCTATCTCCTATCACATTTTGAATGGCCATATCAGCTGTAAATTGTGAACCATCATAAATATTACTAGTTTCTCTGTAGGGAGAGTCAGTCCCAGAAACATCATGATGATCACGTCCTAATATCACAGTTCCAATATCGTTATTGCCAATCGCAGTATTAAAGGCTTCTGCAATTTTCATACGTCCTTCTGCATCTGCATATAAAATTCTTGCTTGTGAACCCACAACTAATTTATGTTCTTGCGCACCTTTTATCCATTTGATATTATCTGTCATCTGCTGCTGAATTTCTTCAGGGGCTTCTTTTTTTAAATCCTTGAGAACTTCACAGGCAATCGCATCTGTTTTTGCGAGGTCTTCAACAGAGCCAGAAGCACAGACCCATCTAAAGGGACCAAACCCATAATCAAAACACATAGGTCCCATAATATCCTGAACATAACTAGGGTATTTAAAATCCACACCATTTTCAGCCATAACATCAGCACCTGCTCTAGAGGCTTCTAATAAAAACGCATTTCCATAGTCAAAGAAATAAGTACCTTTATCCGTGTGTTTTTGAACGATTTCTGCATGTTTTCTTAAAGATTCTTTTACTTTTTTTTTAAATAATTCAGGGTCTGAGACCATCAGTTCATTGGCTTCTTGATAATCCAATCCAACGGGATAGTAGCCACCAGCCCATGGATTGTGAAGAGACGTTTGGTCACTTCCCAAGTCTACATGGATATTCGAAGTGTAAAAGGCCTCCCAGACGTCTATGACATTTCCTAAGTAAGCAAGCGATTTAATTTCTTTATTTTTTTGCGCTTTCTGAACGCGTTCAACCAACGAATTTATTTCAGTAAAAACTTCATCTACCCAACCTTGAGAATGTCTTGTGTAGAGGGCTTTTTCGTTAATTTCTGCACAAACAGTAATACAGCCGGCTATATTTCCAGCTTTAGGTTGGGCACCACTCATTCCTCCTAGTCCAGCGGTTAAAAATATA
>JABGVR010000100.1 GCA_018645985.1 Hellea sp.
AGTGGCTTACCCCATTCTTGAGAAAGCAGGCCAGTTAAGAACTCGGATGCGCTCTGCAGAAAATTCAGAAGCCTCGGCACAAACACAACTTGTGTTTGGTGGAGGCAATAGCAATGAGTCATAAGTACAACCCCTTTGGATGAACGCCTCACACTCCTGCTAGGAATCGCTAACATGCTCACTAGGTATGATAACAAATCCCTACCTTGCCACATCCGCGACATCAAGTGTTTGGTGCTTTATCCTCTCTAAACGTATTGGTATGTTATCTCACTAGTTTAACTAAAGAATTTGCATTTTTCTGACAGGTAATATTTAAGAAACAATATGAAAGATAAAATCATAAAATATACGAAAAAGACATTACTATGGACACTAACTCCAGTATTGATTCTTGTAGCTGGAGTTGCACTCTTTATGACTCTCCACCCAACGTTTGGGGATGGTCCAAATGCAGGAAGCTTAAATAAGATTAGCCAATCTAAACATTATCATGATGGCCATTTCCATAATCTTGTCAAAACAGATCTTATGACTGAATCTGATGAAGATAGCTATTCAATTATGGATTATTTTTTTCCGCCTGAAGATAAAAACCCGACTAAACCTCTACCCTCTAAAAAATTGGAAATTAATAATATTAAGAATGGTACATATACATGGTTAGGCCATGCATCCTTTCTTATGAAGACTAATGACCTGACAATATTAACAGATCCTGTGTTTAACGGTGCAACACCACTTCCATTTGGAGGCAAGCCCTTTCCAATAGAACATCCAATACATATTGAGCATTTACCTAAAGTCAACATTGTCGTCATTTCACACGATCACTATGACCATTTAGACTACAAGGGAATAAAAGATTTTGCACAGAGTGTGGATATGTTTTTTGTCCCTTTAGGGGTGAAAGCTCATATCATGAAATGGGGCGTTAGCGAAGAAAAAATTATTGAAATGGATTGGTATGAAAACAATAGATATAAAAATATTGAATTCACACTAGTTCCTGCAAGGCATTTTAGTGGCAGGGGAATTACTGATCAGAGTTCAACTCTATGGGGTGGATGGGTATTAAAATCTGAAGATCAAAATGTATATTTTAGTGGCGATAGTGGCTACTTTAAGGAATTCAAAAAAATTGGCGAAAAATATGGTCCTTTTGATATCGCTTTTATTGATACTGGCGCTTATAACCAAGCTTGGGCAACAGTACATATGATGCCAGAAGAAAGTGTTCAAGCCAGTATTGATTTAAAAGCAAACGTATATTTCCCTATTGGATGGTCTAAATTTGATCTTGCACCGCATAGTTGGGATGATCCAATAATTAGAGCTGTCAAAGAAGCTACCAAGAAAAATGTTACTATTACAACACCTTTAATTGGAGAAACTTTTACTTTAGACAAGTTACCTCAGGAGAACTGGTGGCAAGGACTAAGAGGATAAAACCTTATCGCAATAAAATTAGTAAGTTTAGTTAGTTCTACCAGATTTTTGACAGCTTTGATTCCTAATTTATTGATTCATAAAGAATTATTTAATGTTCGAATCTCTGCCTTATCCCCATATATTCCAAATAAAATCAATAACTTATAGATTTTTTAACTCTAATCTAGTAGGCATATAGGTACTATAAAGTACCTGTTCTGCCAGCATTTTTACCTCGAAAAAACGCATCAAACTTGTTAGAGCATTAGCTGAATTGTTTTTGATGGTGTGATTAAGTCTAATAGCACTAAATCAATTAGCGGCCATTAATTTTAAACAGCCAACACATATCCTAATCTAAGACCCACTCAATAGTATCTGCCCTATAAGTCATTGTTTTAATTTATTTTTTAAAAGGGTAAGTAGGTCGTTTGTTAGTCGACATATTAAAACCTATAAATTCTGTTTCAAAAAAAACCTATTGTAGTTCAATAGTAACGTTAAAAAAGGTTACATACTTTGCAACTATTTTTCAGCCCGTTGGAATTGTAGTTTTTTTAACTTTTTGTCACAAGGCATTGCACGAAAATTGAGCTCCTGGGTTTTAACTGTTCTTCCATTCACTCATCGCTTCAGCCTACAGCCTTATTAATTTCTTTTAGCTTAGAGGTTGGTTTCCAACTCATGGGAGTAGCAAACCATCAAGTGCTTCATTAAGGAATGGTTGATATTTTCTCCATTGCTCCGAACTACCTTGGTAAACTTTTTGCCTAACCTCAAGGTTGGACGCTGTTGCTACGCTAACATCTGGTTATATCAATATGGGAATTAAAAGGTGTAGTGGCTGCCACAGCGCTATCTGCCAAAGGCGTCAAAGTGGCCTTAATCGATAAAGGTGATTTTTCAGGTTTCACTAGTTCCAATTCCTCAAACCTTGCTTGAGGAGGTATTAAGTATTTAGATTGCAGGGTTTATAGGTGAGGAGCTAGATCCCCGATTACCAAAAGGTATGGATTCGGCAATTTCGAAAAATGTTTTAATGACGGTTGAGTCAACGCGGTCTGTTAGGCAAGTAATATGTGCCGTAGTATAGATTTTTGCGTCAGATATAGTAATTGCCCTTAGGTTCGGGTGAGGGTTAAATTCAATATCAGATACCACGCCTACCCCAATACCTCTTTCTACCGCTAACCAGACAGCTTCACGGCTACCCAGTTCCATGATTGAGTTAACTGTTATTCCTTCCTCTTTTAACGCCGCTTCAAACGCTAGACGGGTTGTAGAGCCCACTTCACGATGCACAAATCGTTGATTTTGTAATTCAGAGAGTTTGATTTCGGATCGGTTTGCAAAAGGATGTGCCGTATTAACAAATACTACCACCGGATGACGGCTAAAAGGGTGTGCGTATATGGCTGGATTATCTTCAGTGTGGGCTAGTACGGCAACATCAATTGAATAATTGGTTAAGAGGTCGACCATTTCCACTGAGTTGCCCTGAGTAACTGTAAGATTAATGCCTGGATACTTTTGATTAAACATCGCAAGTATGCCGGTTGCATGGTAAGGCCCGACAGCACCCACGCGTAGATCTCCAGTCAGAATTCCACCATAACTCCGCAATAAATCCCGTGCTTCTTCTTCCTGTTTGAATATTTTCTGGCTTATTCGAAACAAAGCCCTGCCGCAATCTGACAATTGTACATTGCGCCCAATTCGGTGAAATAGGATGACACCATAGTATTCTTCGAGTGCCTTGATTTGAGTAGATACGGTTGGCTGGCTTACATGTATTGCTGCAGCGGCAGCAGTGAAACTGCCTTCACTGGCCGCAGCATGGAAAGATCGAAGTTGGGAGTGAAGCATGATTTAGTATCTATAAAATGAATGAGTTCTATCGAATTTATGTATTAGTTAAATAGTATTGAGTATGGGACTATCTTGTCAACAAGAATTAAATCTTTCAGCGTATCGTTTTACGGTATGTTGCGATGAAGGTTGAGGAGTAAGGCTAGTGTGGTCGTTTAGTAATCCAGTAGAACTCGTTTTTGGGATTGGGTCTTTTGATTCTGTTGCCGATCTAATAAACGGCCGTCCTTATTGTTTAGTTACATATGATGAACCCTACTTCCAGATGCTAGGTGAAAAACTAATAGAGAAAGCAGGTAAGCCAGAATCTATTATTAACAATATTACTCCAAACCCTGATTTTGAAACTCTCACAGTATGCTGTCAGCAGTTCGCTCAAATGGTTAGTAGTAATACGGTTATTATCGCACTCGGTGGTGGTTCTGTTATTGATGCTGCCAAAGTATTAGCCTCTAGCAATAATGGATTTGAACCGGTGCGTCTGTTCCTGAAAACAGGGAGGGGTGAGGAGCAGCTAGCCACTTATCCAATTATCGCTATTCCGACAACGGCGGGCACGGGCAGCGAAGTAACTCATTGGGCGACAGTGTGGGATACGAAGGCACAAAAGAAATATTCATTGGCGCGTGAAACGCTTTACCCAACCCATGCTGTGGTTGATCCAGAGTTGATGTTAGGACTTC
>JABGVR010000101.1 GCA_018645985.1 Hellea sp.
GTTATTAATGTATGATCACTTACGTTGTGATCAACAATACTACCGCTCGCATTACAGCTTTGTAGAGCTGTGATGGTTCCACCAGCAAGAGATACATCGTTAGCTGCGATCGCACCACTCCCCCCTGAACCCGCCCTTGCAGTTGCGGTTGCAATTTTAGTTATTGTATCATTATAACCAGATTGATACCAATATCTGGACCATGATTCCGATCCGTTCGGCCTTAAAAACCAGATTTCATCCCCATCCGCATTAGTACCATCTTCACCAGCTGATGATCTAAACTTCCCTGTTGATGCGGGTCTGCTTATAAAATTTGAAGGTATAAGCTCTCCAAGTAATAAATCACCTCCATAAGGGTTGTTCATTACGACCTGTTTATTCAAAGCAGGTAGACGAAGTTTTTGTGCAGAATCGCTAGCAGAACCATCGAAACTCATAGTCAGATTAGAGTTTGTCCTCCGGCTGACAATAAAACCTTCATCAGGATAAAGTACTTTGTCATTTTGCAAACCTTTCCATTTCGCAGTAACATCGTACCAACCGATTGGATAAAGACCCGACGCTGGGGATCGTAGGTAATAGGCGATGAAACGATCCTCATCATTGCTCCAGACATAAATTAAATCAGAGGTCTTATTTTTACCGGCTGTCAATGAGCAAGTTGCCACCGTAGCTCCGAATGTAGAGCCAAGTGTGGGTGCCTGCACAACCTCGACTGAAAAGTCGTCCTGTAGTATATTATCAAGCGTTTCTCCTGAGCCTAGTGTTGAAGTGTCCAGAGTTAAGCGAGTCGCATTATTATCGGTTATGAGAAATACTCTGCCCTCATGACTATCTCCCGCCTCGGTAAGCTTTAAAAAATAGGGTCCACCTACCACTGAAACAGATGGGGCAGAAGAATAGCCAGAACCGGAATTTGTAATGCTAATGCTAGATATTTCACCTGAGCCGTTTATGCTAGCAGACGCAGTGGCTAGATCATCACCCACTCCCGGATAATCGATAACAATTTCAGGTGCGGTTGTAAAACCTTCACCTGCATAAGTAATCGCAATCGAACCCACACCCTCACCCGATCGTGACGCGGTCAGAATTGGTGTCTTCACAGCAGAATTAAAGACTCCAGAAACAAAAGGATTGACTGTCGCTTCACTGGAATCGGAGGAACTTTCAAAATAGACGGTGGTGCTGGTGGGAGTACTCTGTACTTGACCACTGTAAATCGCATCTCCTGAAATCCCTGCACTCACAACTGCATAAGTAGGATTGGATGTCGTACCAGCTGAAATCGTAGTTTCAAGCGAACCGGAAATACCACCCACATTCGAAGCTGCACTTAATATTAAAGGACAAAGGGATAATAAGTAATAAATAGAGTTTTTGAAACAGGCGTTATTCATGATCTTTATGATATTTGATGTAAGGGTACAATAGTACTTAGCATATGATAGATAAATATTACATGTTTTTGGAATGTTTTTTTAAAATTAAATTACACATATTACACTTTTTTTTCAATATTGTTACATTTATAGCCATTTAGTTCACTTAAATGGCCGTAAGCTTAAATTTACTGATCAAAATTATAAAGTAAATAAGTTCCAATTATAGCACAACTAATATTCGGAATCCAAATAATAAGAGGATTATCTAAAAATAATGAAAACTCTACTAAAAAAGTTAGTATTAAATAATAAGCTAAACATAAAATAATCCCGATAGTTAAGTTAGTCATACTTTCCCTTCTTCCTTTTGTAATAGAAATCGGCAAAAGTATTAAAGAAAGAAAGAAAGAAGAAGATCCAAATACAAGACTTTTGTGAATCAAGTTGCTGGCTTGCTGATTTAAATGGTGAGAAGTATTAGAAAATTCGAGCAGTTCCCAAAATCCAACTCTTTTTAAATTTAATTGATCGGGGCTGTTATTAAAATTAAAAACCAGAGGTTCGTTCCATTCTCGAAAAGACACAAAAAGGTTGTGCTCTTTCTTTGCTAAAGCTGATTCCAAATCAACACCTACAAGATAAATAAATAATTTTGAATGATCGGCACTCCATTTGATCTTTGCACTTTGACTATTTATAATCCTAAGAAGTGTCCCAGTTTTTCCTAGCAGTAGAATTCTTAGATTAGACCATCGATTTTGCTCCATTGAACCAACTGATAAAGAAACACGATGGATCGGTTCATCCGATAGTGTAGCAAGGTTTTTGTTCGTTAACCCTGTCGAGTTTTGCTCGAGATCAAATTCAATTTCTTTTTCAGTTTCCAACAACAAGTTTATATTACTCCATACAATGGCCGATTTTTTCTTGTCAAATTCTGCCCTGCTCATTGGTGCCCACTGTAAAAAAGTATAGAGAGAGATCAGCGACACCAAAAAAGACAGAATAAAACACGGCATGCCCCATGAAAAAATGCCATTTCCTAAAGAACGCAGGGCAAGAATTTCATTACTTGAGGACCATTTTCCATAACAAAGAAGTAGGGCCAACATAAAGCCGAACGGTAAGGCAAAAGATAAGGCATAGGGAATTAAAAGAGAGGATAATTGAAGAAAGGAATAAGGAGATACTGACATTGCCTGGAGTAAATATTCATCATGTTTAACCAAGTTTCCATAGAGTAGAATGCCTAATAAAAAAAAAGTTATCAAAATTGTCATGCCAAGCAGTTGGAAAAAATAATGACGATTGATTATTTTGGTAAACATCAGATTGAGTAAAGTTATGAAAAATCTATTTTTTGCAAATCTTCCGGTA
>JABGVR010000102.1 GCA_018645985.1 Hellea sp.
ACACCCTACCCTAACGTGAGGTCCAAACTTAAGGCGAGCACACCTCCGTTTTTAATTGTTTTTTGCCTATTAGCGTTGCTTAGCTGCTTAAATATTGTTCCTGATTTAGCAAAGAACGCTGGTAATATATCAGCATATTGGGCACTAATAGTATCCTTAGTCGCGATCGGAATAAAAACAGATACGAAGTTAGTCATGAAGGTTGGTACAAAACCCCTTACTATCATGACTTTAACTACAGCGTTTATGGGCGCTATGCTACTAATTGGGATATCGATAATAGCATAATTTAATTCCGATAAGTTTTTAGAATGACCAGAGATTAAGTATAACGCTTATAAATAAAATATTTATAAAAAAATTATTCTAAATAATAGTATTTATAGGGTATATTTTAATACTTTAAATTTTAAAAAAGCAATTTTTTTACTCAATTTATGTATATATTAGAATATAAATTGATTCAAAAAGTGTAAAATTTTTAAGTGAGATTACCATAAATATTTCCTTTAATAAAAACTGGCATAACTCACGGGCGCTTAATTTCATTTATTTTAAAGCAACCCAACAGATAAAAATAATAATAAAATTAATCGAAAAAATAAATACATACAAAATCATAACGCCTATTTTTTTGGAGGATATCAAAAATTTTATTGAATCCTGTAATCAAAGTTTCGTGACCTGCCCAGGAGAAATATTCCTTCACTTTATTAAAATCGGGCAAGTACAGAGATGAATTCAACCATAAAACTTCCAAATATTACCCTTGCAGATAAGTACATCCTAGACCGTGGACGCGTATACGTAACAGGACAACAAGCAATTATTCGCTTGATGATGGTTCAAAGAAAAATAGATGAAAAAGCAGGGCTGAACACAGGTGGATTTATATCTGGCTATAGAGGATCCCCTATGACAGCTATTGATATGGAGCTATGGCGTGCCGGGGGGGAAACTCTCAAAGAAAATCATGTTAAATTCTGGCCCGGTCTCAATGAAAATATGGCTATGACTGCAGTTTGGGGAACCCAGAAAGTCGGTTTTACAGGTGATGCAAAATATGATGGTGTTTACTCAATGTGGTATGGTAAAGGGCCGGGGCTAGATCAAACAATTGATGGTTCACGCCAAGCTACTTTACACGGCACGGCAAAGCACGGTGGAGTCCTTGTACTTTGTGGTGATGACCCTGATATGACCTCCACAACTGACCCCTATCATTCTGAACTGCTTTTTGAAGACCTACTCATGCCAGTGTTGTACCCAGCAGACATTCAAGATGTTTTTGACTTAGGTATTTATGGTATTGCTTTATCGCGATTCTGCGGGTCCTTTGTCGGCTATAAATTAATACCTGAGACAACTGAGACATCCGCATCAATTGATGGCGATTACAATCGAATTAAGGTTTCCTATCCAAAATTTATGTTCCCAAAAGACGGCGTTAACTCTCGGCGCCTAAATGACATATATGATATGGATAAACGGGCAAGAAAGTACAAATTGCCAGCAGCTTTGGCATTCGCACGTGCCAATAATCTTAACCGTATTACACTTGAGAGCCCGAAGAAAAAATTTGGTATTGTTGCCATGGGTAAGGAGTGGAGCAATGTGAACCAAGCTCTAACTGACCTGGGTATTAATGAGATAAAAGCTAAATCCCTTGGCATCAGTGTACTCAAAATAGCTATGCCCTTTCCCTCGGACGATAATTTATACAGAAAGTTTGCTAGAGGCATGGATGAAGTTCTGGTAATAGAGGACAAACGCGAGCAAATACAAAATGGGTTTATGCGTGGATGTTATGATCTTTCAGACAAAGAACGCCCCCGAATAGTTGGAAGAGAAGATGAAAATGGCAATCCACTAGTTGTAGATTACAAGCAAACCAATACAGACAGGGTAGCGCGAATTATAGCTCAGAGAATCTCTTATTTTTACACAAGCAAAGCCATAGAATCTCGACTAAAGTTAATAAATAATTGCAAAAAAGCTGTAGCAAAAGCAGACTCAATCCATACCAAACATATACCTTATTTTTGTTCTGGATGCCCTCATAATACTTCTACTAAAATTCCTGAAGGTAGTAAAGCAATAGGCGGTGTTGGCTGCCATTATATGGCAACTTGGATGGACAGAAATGTTGAGGGCTTTACCCATATGGGAGGAGAAGGCGCGACTTGGATTGGCGAGGAGCCTTTTGTAAATGAAAAACATGTATTTCAGCAATTGGGAGATGGCACCTACTTTCATAGCGGTTCACTGGCCATCAGAGCAACTGTTGCAGCTGGGTCTAATATTACATTTAAAATACTCTACAATGATGCCGTTGCAATGACAGGCGGACAGCCTGTTGATGGACAAATTACCGTACAAATGATTACTCATCAAGTTTACCAAGAAGGGGTAAAACGAATTGCTGTAATTACTGATGAACCGAAAAAATATGGAAAGAAACCAGACTTTGCAATTGGAACTACTGTTCATCACCGACGAGAGCTTGATAGTGTCCAACGCGATCTAAGAGACATTAAGGGTACAACAGTATTAATTTATGATCAAACTTGCGCAGCTGAAAAACGTCGTCGTCGTAAACGCGGAACCTTTCCCGATCCACCCAAACGCGCCTTTATTAATGATCGTCTTTGTGAAGGGTGTGGTGATTGTTCTAAAAAGTCCAACTGCCTATCCGTTCAGCCGTTAGATACAGAGTATGGCCGTAAGCGACAGATACATCAGTCGTCTTGCAATAAGGACTTTTCTTGCATTGATGGCTTCTGTCCAAGCTTTGTAACTGTTTATGGGGGCTATATAAAACAAGGTGTAGAAACTAATAGCTTTGAAGGTTCAATACCTTCACCCCGATTATACAATATTGTAAAAGGTAAAACTTATGGTGTGCTAATAGCAGGTGTTGGTGGAACGGGAGTAATAACAATTGGTGCGTTGTTAGGAACTGCCGCACATATAGAAGGCAAAGGAATATCTGTTGTTGATCAAATGGGATTCGCACAAAAAGGTGGACCTGTTATGACACACATCCAGTTTGCAAATTGCCAATCCGAAATTAATTCTGCTCGACTAACAAATGGCAAGTCAGATGTTTTAATCGCTTGTGATATGATGACTTCAGGTATGGATAAAGTTTTAGAAACGTTACATCCCAATAAAACAAAGGCATTTATTAATTTAGAAAAAACAATATCGAGTGATTTTATACACAATCCTAACCTTAATTATCCTTTAGATACACTGCAAAAGCGATTTTCTACTGTGCTTGCTACTGAAAATATCGAATACTTAAGTGCAACTCATATGGCTGTAAAATTACTAGGAGACTCAATCGGAGCAAATTTATTCATGGTCGGCTATGCCTGGCAAAAAGGTACATTACCAATAGGTAAAGAGTCGATATTTAAGGCGATAGAACTAAACGGTGTAAAACCAGATTGGAATAAAAAAGCTTTTGAATGGGGCCGTCTTGCAGCGTATAAACCGTTAGCAATATCAAAGTTAATAAAAGCAAAGCCTCTGAAGTCAAAATCAGACTTTGAATTTATTGAAGAGCGCATTGCCGATTTAACACTTTATCAAAATGCTTCCTATGCTCATAGATATAAAGACCTCATTCAAAAAACTATGGACGCAGAAAAAAATAAATCAATAGATCACGTAGGCCTTACCCGTTCTGTCGCAACTTATGCATATAAGCTAATGGCATATAAAGACGAATATGAAGTTTCAAGACTACAAACTTTACCAGGATTTGCAGAAAAACTCGCTGAAACCTTTGATGGTAATTATAAAATTAAGTATCATCTGTCCCCTCCTCTGATTTCTAAAAAAGATCCACATACTGGACGTCCAAGAAAATATGAAATAGGTGGTTGGATAACGCCAGTTCTTAAAATTATATCAAATATGAAAGGGTTACGCGGCACACCCTTGGATATTTTTGGATATACCTTAGAACGTAAAACAGAGCGAAACCTTATAATACAATATGAAGCTACTATTAATATGTTAATAAAAGGGCTGACAAATGATAATTATGCTCTTGCAATTGATATAGCCAATTTACCCGATAAAATTAAGGGTTATGGATACATAAAAGAAGAAAGCATAAAACAGTATAATAAAGAAAATAAAATACTCATCACAAAATTTCGTCGCTCACTTAAAAAAAATCTGAAATAAAAAAACAATTAAGAAAAGTTTCTAAATAATAACAGCTTTAAAAAGATTATTTACCCCTGACACATAGCGCATATTTTATTACCCGACGGGTCTCTTAGATATGATAAATACAACCGCATTGCTCCATTCTCGCGCCATCCTGGGGGATCTTCAATTGCCGTACCACCATTCGCAAGCCCTGCAGCATGAAAAGCATCCGCTTCCTCTGGTGTCTTTGCTGCGAAACCTATTGTACTGCCATTAGCGGCAGTTGCCTCTTTGCCATCTATTGGTTTTGTAAGGAGTAAAATACCGCCAGAATGAAGGTACATAGCACGTCCCTTGGGATCTATGAATGACGGTTTAACCCCCATTGCGCCTAACGCAGCATCGTAAAATATTTTTGATTGCTCAATATTATTAGCGCCCAACATAACATGACTAAACATAGAAACTCCGATTTAAAGTTATTTAATTTTTCTTACCATATGGTTATATTATTTCAAATCTTCGGCAAGGTGCTTATGAAAATTTACAATAGCTTTTTCAAACAAACCAAAGGTTAAGTGGGTATTTGCATCAGATGATACAGTTTCTTGAATAGCCCTTGCAGCCTCTAAGTCTTCACTTAATCCAAAATTTGATACAAAATCGGAATCGCGTTTTGCATCTTCTACAGAAATTTTAAAATCATCTGTTTGCCTGTTTACTAAAGTATAAGAGACAAGCTTTGAGTGACCCGGACTAATGGGCTCCATAATTGTAAGGTTAGAATGCTTGGATAGTACGGTAACGCTAGCATTAGGATAAAGATGATATACAGATGTCATACTTCCGTTAATAGTCTGCTTTTTAGAGTCAGAAGACCTTAATTTTTCAATTCTTCTAAACGGAAAAATAACCCGCGCATTTGATCCATATGTTTCTACCAAGTTTGTATTATCTAAACCATAAGGGTAAAATGATTTCTGATGAAGGGATTTGATATGATAACCCTCTAATAATGTTTCAATTAAAATCTTCCAATTTGCTTTTTCTTCAATTTCTCCACTTTGAAAAAGTTTCTGTTCGCTGGAAAAAAAATCAAGGCAATTATCTAACATATCATCATTAATTTTTCCCTTTTGCATCACATAAATAATCCCGCCTTTTTCTTTCGCGCTAATTTCAACAAGACCATTTTCAGTCATGTCAAAACCTGGGAAAGCTTCTTCACCTGGTATCCTTTTTAACTTCCCCTCAAGATTATAAGTCCAAGCATGGTAGGGGCAAACAAATGCTTTAGCGCAGCCGTCACCACTAGCAACTTGCATACCTCTATGCCGGCAGGCGTTGATGAATGCTCTTACAACCCCGTCTAAACCTCTAACAACTAATAAAGGCGTACCCGCAGCTTTACGGGCTATGTAGCTGCCATTCTTTGATAAGGCAGCAGATGGACAAAATGGTACTGGCAATTTTTTTAATAGCTCTAATTCCGCCTCAAAACGTGCTTGCTTATAATAGTGTGATGTCGGTTCCTGCCAAGTTTCATTTCCAAGGTCGGTAGTGCCATTATCAATATGATTAAATACACGGTCTAAAACTTCTTCATCATTCAGTAAATCTATATTACTGGGTGGTTTTGATAGAGAATAAATTTTTGACATAATTGTTCATAAGCATTTATTCCTTACTTTAAACTAAATTTTTATTTTAAATCATGAATTTTTACAAGTATCAGTGGGATTCAAATTAGTTGGCAAAATATGAAAGTGATTGATTTGTATAAAATATGATGACTATAGTATAACCCATTCATGGAAAAATAGAGGCTTACTATGATACGTTGGGTTTTTGGAATTTTTACTTTTTTTCTCAGTTTTGTAATTGCGTTTAATGCTGCTTCACAGAATATGATTGAGGCGAATTATGACTCAAAAATTCCAACCCTCCTTGAAAGCGTAGGTCATTCTAATGGAGACCGTATCACCTCACCAGCTCAGGCGCTTTCCTATTTGAACAACTTGCAGACCTCTGCACCAGAAAGCATGATCATTAATTCTTACGCTAAATCTTGGCAGGGACGGGACCTGGTCACCGCCATTATCAGTTCACCAGAAAATATAGAGCGCCTTGATGAGATTAAAGCTGATATACAAAAATTAGCAGACGGAAATCTCTCGCCAGAGGATCGCAAAAAACTCGTCATCAACACTCCAGCAGTAACATGGCTTTCATATGGTGTTCATGGAGACGAAATTTCATCAACAGATGCCGGCTTAAGCCTAGCGTATCATTTATTAGCCGCTCAAGATGACCCCATCGTTAACACAATACTCAAAGATACCATTGTTATAATAGATCCTGTGCAAAATCCCGATGGCCGAGAAAGGTTTGTACAATCATTTGAGTCCTCATTAGGCCTTGAGCCCCTATCAGATAGGTATAGCGCTGAACATGATCAGCCATGGCCCGGCGGAAGGTTCAACCATTATCTTTTTGATTTAAATAGAGATTGGTTTGCTGTGTCTCAGCCTGAAACTCGAGGTAAAATCAAAGCTATATTAGAATGGAACCCTGTTGTTGTAGTTGATGCCCATGAAATGGACGGTGACGAAACTTATTTTTTTGCACCAGCCGCTAAACCTTTTAACCCTGGCATCACAGATAAGCAGCGGGAGAAGCAATTCCTACTTGGTAAAAACCATGCAGATTGGTTTGACAAATATGGCATTGAATATTTTACGCGTGAAATTTTTGATCAATTTTATCCTGGGTATGGTGATATGTGGCCAACTCTCAACGGCGCTATTGCTATGACTTACGAACAAGGGTCAGCTAGAGGGCTTTTATATAAAAGATCTAATGGAGAAGAACTCACTTATTTTGAGAGCGTTAAAAATCACTTCATAGCAACGCTTTCAACTGCTGAAGTAGTGGCAAAAAATAGAAATCTCTTCTTGAAAGATTATGCAAATTATCGAGCATCAACTTTAAAGGAAGGACAAAAATCGAACAACCGTTACTTTGTTGTTGATCGCAGCAAGAAAGCTTGGGACGTGGACCAGTTTGCTCAAAGAATGGTTCTGCAAGGCATAAACACTCATCAAGTCATTGGCTCTAGTAAATTTTGCGGACAAGAATACCCAAAAGGGGCTGTCATAATTGATCAGGCTCAGCCTAATGGTAGGTTAATTAAATCCTTACTCGCTGATAGCACCCCCCTACCAAAGGATTTCATGGCAGAACAAGAATCTCGCCGTGACCGCGGACTTCCTCATGAATTATATGATGTAACAGCGTGGTCAATACCTATGATGGACGGCTTATCAGTCACAACCTGTAAGTCAGCTGATTTATCTGAAGCCGCCCTAATAAAGTTAGGCGAAACCCCTAAAATTCCCAGTATATCTAAAGCCTCTTTTGGTTATGCTATTCCTTGGTCTGATGCAGGACAGGCAAAGTTAGTCTTGGCGGCTTTATCAGAAGGTTTCAAAGGCAAAACAACCGATAAGAGCTTTACAGTGGGAGACCGTGAATACCCTCGCGGCACAACTATTTTTCCTGTAAAAGGAAATCCTGAGAATTTAGTGTCTCGGCTAAACGAAATATCCAGCAAGATTGGTGCTGAAGTTGTACCTATGGAGAGTAGCTGGGTTGAAGATGGTCCTAATTTTGGATCAAATGAATTCAAATATTTAAAATTACCCAAAATAGCTTTAGCTTGGGGCGAAGGAACGGTTCCCACTGAGACAGGTGCTACCCGGTTTGTTATTGAACGCTATCTCGGCGCTCCTGTTACGCCCATCAGAGTGAAAACATTGGGCAGAGCAACTCTTGAAGATTATGATGTTATTATCTTACCACAAACCTACTCTAATTTTTCGTATGTACTAGGCGATACCGGCATTGAAGCTTTGAAAACATTTGTATCAAATGGTGGAGTATTAGTTGGTTTTGATACTGCATTAGAAACGCTTACTAGTGAGAATTTTGATTTATTGTCAACATCCTTAGAGACTGCTGCAACTGAGGACGAAAATAACAAAGAAGACAAAGGTGCCAATAAAGAGAACAATCTTGTTCCCGGTACAGTAATCAAAACAAAAGATGATTATAAAGCAGCCATAACGGATCCAGAAAAAAATCCTGATTCAGTGCCAGGCGTATTAGTAAATACTATTATCGACACCGACCATTGGTTGTCAGCAGGTTATGAAGAAGCTTCAGCGCTACTACGGGGCAGTAATATTTATCAACCGCTTAATGAAGCCGACGGCACAAATGTATTTAGCTATGCTGGCCCTGAGGAGTTACTAAAAAGTGGATATTTGTGGGAAGAAAACCGGCGCCAGCTTGCCTTCAAGCCTTTCGTTATGGCGCAACCCCATGGTGAAGGAATAGTTATAGGCTTTACCCAAAGTCCTGTTACGCGCGCTTATTTAAATGGCCTAACTCTGCTGCTTGCCAATGCCATAGTTCTTGGACCCGCACACACAGGTTAGTTATCAGAAATTACTCAAACTACCATTTCAATGGAGTACCAGACTAAGACTGTTCAACCCTACGAAAAACCCTTAGGAAATTTCCGCCCCATATTTTTTCAATATCTTTTTGGCTATACCCGCGGGCAACCAAGGCTTTTGTTAGATTAAGGGCTTCATCTGCTTCGTTAAAACCCTCGATTCCCCCGCCATGATTAAAATCAGTTCCAATCCCTACATGATCTATACCTATTCTTTTGACTACATAATCTATGTGGTCCACTAAACGCTCAACGCTTCCTGATCCAATTACAGCTCTCATCGCCATTAAGAATTTCATCTTTTCTGCGGCATCATTAATTTCCCAGTAAAGCTCATAAGGATAGGCATAGCCGCTGCCGGGAAGACCCGCATTTTCTCTAACCATTTTGATAGATGCGCGTAGAGTAGGGTCTGACAAATCGACCAAATACGCCCCAAAAGGAACCAAATGAACAATACCTCCCTTGGCGCCAATAATATCGATCTCCTCGTCGGAAAGATTACGAGTAACATTTGATAAAACCCGTACATTGGAATGACTAGCAATAATTGGAGTTGCTGACAGTTCTGCAATCTCCATCACAGCTGCCTTGGAAGATTGAGATACATCAATAATCCCGCCAAGCTCGTTAATGCGTTTCACAGCTTTACGTCCAAGTTCCGACAAACCCCCGTGCTCTTCAGCAGGTTCATAAACACCAGCCGCTCCATCATAATTCGGACGAGAAGAGTCAGAAAAATTATTATGCCCAATATGATTAAGCCCAAAAACGCGAACACCTTTTGCATAATAGTCGTCTAGTGTATCGATATTGTTAACAAGGGACCTTGCATTTTGGAAACCAACTATAAATGCTATTTTATTATTGCTCTGCGCACTGACGATTTGCTGTGCCGACCTTGCCAAGATTAAAGTCTCCGCATGGGTCTTAAGTAATTCATCTATCGCAATGAACTTTTGATTTGCGAAGTCTTGGCCTTTCATATCATCGGCTAGAGAACGAGACGCGCCTGGCGGAACAGCAATCGACATAACTACGGCGTCAATACCGCCTGCCTTTAATTTATTAATAGCAACTTTAGACTTTCCATCTGCGCCCAAATACTGACCAGAAGCTCCCGGAATAACTATGTCGGCATGCGCATCTAAAACCAGGATCTTATCGTGAATATCTTTAATAATAACATCACATAAATGGTGACGAGTACTTAAAATCTCTTTTTGAGTCTCTAATGATATACCGGAGTCAAAGGTAGGACACTGCTGAAGCTCTGATGCCAAGGATGCGCTTGATAATAAAAGAAACATTGTAAGGAGAGCACTTTTCATACCCTCGCCTTAACAAGTAAGTCTAAGATTGCCAAGCGATAGCTAAATCAAACAGAACTTAGTATATTTATCCTCGTCTCCAATCAATTCTGTTTGGAAAGTATAGATCAAGAATTGTAACTTTCATTCTTGATCTGGATAATGTTTGACCGTTTGATGGTTCAGAAATATCTAAATATATATCATGAGCCCAATCAAAATGAGTGTCTTTTATGGCGCTAAATGTTGTGCAGGATTGTACATCCCCAGCATTAAAAACTATAGCTGTATCTGATAAAGTAAAATCATCCTCAAAACCGCCTTTTCCTGGTCTTTCACGTTGAGTAAATGACAAATCAAACTCAGTAGCTGTCAAGTCTCCGTTTGATGATCTGTTAAAACAAATATCTTTAGAGTTATCTTCTTTAATTATCATATCATTTACGCTTATGGCGTAACTAGGAGCTGATTTTGTTGTAAATGTTCCCGTGATATTTTCTACAATATTTCTATCAAAAGCGACTAACGAGTGCCCGCCAGACCCGAGGTCTAATTCGATTGTATAAGTACCGCCATCTGCAAAAAAGTCTTGAACTCCAGTTATATCATCAGAAACCTTTGATATGAGATTAAGGAGTTTCAAGTTTAAGTTTGCTGATTCATCGAAACTGTCAGCTGTATCACCAATGTTGGAGTCAGTAACTATTATATTATCATCTTCAAAGTTTGTTACTGTTTGGGAGGTAGTTACTCCGTCTTCTGTATAGCTGACTAATATTTCCGAGTCTTCTATACTCCATATCTGACTGGCTTCATAATCATTAGTGTTATCAGATGAGGTTGAAGATACAGTTACATTGAATGACATTTCAAAATAACTTTCATTAGGATCTATAGATGTATCATCGCCTTCGTATACATATAATTTAACTGGAACTGTTGATTCAATAGAACCATCAGGATTGAACCAAATTTTAGCATTAAGGGGATTACCACCGATCCCGTTTTCTATAAAGTCGAGAATATTTTCTAAATCCAATGAACTCGTCAGAGAATAATCAAGGGTTTTGTTAGCATAGTCATACGTTGGCGTTACCTGTAGCTTAATTTCTTCATCTCCTGAATAGTCGCCTATTTCTACGAATGAGTTAGCAATCCTCCCAATAATTGAATTATTCTGAGGCGCACTAGTGCCATAAAAACTTTCATCTAAGTTAGGGTTTTCTGCTAATCTGTTAAAAAAAGCAGTCCTTGCATCTTGCCCATAAATTCTTAGCTGTGAGTCAAAGCCTCCGGAAACATCCCAAAACATATCATTACTGGGATGGGTACCTGCTTCAAAGTATGCGTTAAGAGCACCCTCATTATCATATCCAAAGAGAATATAATCATCTCCTTTAAATGAAGCTCTTATATCATCTAAATCTTTGTACATTCTCGGCAAATTGGCAACATCCTGAACAATAAGCTCTGGATTAATATTCACGCTATTATCTACAAAATCATATGGCAAATTAAATGATATTCCTGATCTCAATACATCAAAAATATAATATTGCGCACCCAAGCTTGTACCAGAACCATCTGTTAGAAAAGTTGATGCGTTTAGAATTGGGGTATAATAATGGCGAACATCGTCACAATCAGCTTTTTCAAATCCTTGGGAATAATTGTTATAATGAAAGTTTGTACTAACTTCAGATGAAACTGAATTACTAAATTGAATATCTTCAGCTTTTTGACATTCTCTTTGTCTCGCCCCAGAGGTATTCCAACCTACCGAACCATCTCGCCAAGCATTTGATAGTGTTGCGCCAACACTTAGGTTTCCATCAGTAATACCCAGATCATTAAAATCTATTGGAGTGTTCTTATTAAATGACGAAGTTTTTCTATAGAGGGTTGATGTGTTTGCTATATTTTTAAGTGTAAGTTCACTGATATCGCATAGAGCGGTATCAGTATCGCTGCAATCTTCTCTAGAAAGTATTCCATCTTTGGAAATGAATGATCCACTTGCTACGATACTTTCATTTCTATACCAGCCATCCGAATTTGGCTCTGTGTTATAACTACTATAAAAATTTAAAGGAAGTTTTTCATAATCTTCGCCGCTAAAAATAATGTCTAAAGACTCCTCTGATAAAGAAACATTTGCTTTTATCTCTTTATCAAACGTCTCTGATAAACCGTCTGAAACTTGATTATCTATTATTTGAAGATACGGCAGAAGCTCTGCAATGTTTTGCGCAACCTCTTCTGTTACATTATCATTAGTCTCGTCAGCAATAAAATCACTGAGCAGCTCTGCATATGTGACGCCAAAATTTGTTTCTATTGAATTTTTGAGGTCATCAATTCTTGCAGTCACCAAAGATGCCACAGCATCGCCTTCACTTTGGCACCCCTGCTCTACTGTAAGATCTTCAGTTAAATCTGAATTATTCTTTGCTGTGATGATCGCCTCAGCAAAAAGAGAGGTAAAAGGAGAAATTACAATCGTATCTATTCCTGCATCTTCAATTGAAGGTAGGATCATTTGGTAGGCTTCTGTTACAGTTCCCAAAGTTGAGTCCTCTGCTCCAACTGGGACATCTGCAACAATAGGTCTTTTTTGCAAACAAGCTAAAATGTCTTCATCATTGGTTTCAATAACAAAAGAACCATCAGTATCAGTGACTGCAGTAAATTCGTTATCATCTTGAGTAAAATTAAAGTTTTGATCGACAAATATATTAGCACCAGAAATATACCCATCTATGGCATAACCGTACAAAGCTGTTGAAGACGTTTCTGGAACGGGAGGTGAAGTAACTACAGGCGGCGGGGTTTCATTACTGCCACCACATGAGACAATGAATACAGAGCTGAGAATTAACGGAAATATAGTTCGCATAGCTGTAATAAAGATAATATTGTTGTGATTTTGTCAAGCTTAGGATTAGTTCGAACTTGAAAACGTTAATCTAAGGGAATCCGAAAAAAAATTTTACTTTAA
>JABGVR010000014.1 GCA_018645985.1 Hellea sp.
CAAAATACATTATAGATGCTTGATGCTTTGTTCAGTTAAGCGGCTGCAATTCCCAAGCGCATTTGAGTTGCAAAATGCACTGCAATATCTTCACCTTTGAAATGGCCAGAGTTATCATACCAAGCATTAAGCCAATTAAGGGCGCCCATAAAAAAGAAAACATGAAGTCTTGGATCTCCTGCTCTTATTGACCCATCTGATTGACCTTGTTTTACAAGTTTAATGATTTTACGTTCGATCTTTCCTCTTCTCTTAAGAACTTTTATTTTATTAAGTTCAGATAGACTGTTCACATCCGTTAAAAGGGAAACACCTGATGCAGTCAGCATACGAACAAAATCACAATACAAATCTTGCAATTGCTGCAATCCATTTTCTCCAATCCATTTTTTTTGCAAGATGATATCCATAGCATCGTACGCTTGTTGATGGCACTCAAATAAGACTTCATCTTTATTCTTTACATAATAATATAGAGCAGCTTTTGTTAAACCTAAATTCGAAGCAATGTCAGTCATGGAAGTATTGTGGTAACCGCGCTTACAAAAATCTAAACCTGCAGCCCTGATTACTGCCTGACGCTTAAGAGCAAACTGCCTGTCACGATTGAAGGGTTCTTTAACATTTATATCCATTATTAAATATACCATTACAATAAATTTGACTCAAGGGTTAAATTTATATATTAATAGTCAAAAATAATTAAGGCTTTCTAGATGTCTAAAATAACAAGCAAAATAAACACCTCAAGCGTTGAATTTTTAGAAAATAAAATAGCAATGGACGCTCTGGTTTCCGACCTAAGAGAAAAAGTCAAAAAAATCGCATTGGGGGGTCCTGAAAAATCAAGAAAACGGCATTTAAGCCGCGGTAAAATACTACCTCGAGAACGTGTAGAGCGCCTACTTGATCCTGGTACTCCTTTTTTAGAACTCTCTCAAATGGCGGCTTATGAATGTTATGACGATGATATTCCTGGCGCCGGAATAATAACCGGTATAGGCCGCGTTGGAGGCCGAGAAGTAATGATACTTTGTAATGATGCAACAGTAAAAGGTGGAACTTATTTTCCCATCACTTGTAAAAAACAAACAAGGGCTCAGGAAATCGCAAGGGAAAATAGGTTGCCTTGTATTTATCTTGTAGATAGTGGCGGCGGAAACCTTCCGCACCAAGCAGAAATTTTTCCAGACAAAGAAATGTTTGGTCGTTGTTTCTATAACGAAGCCACTATGTCAGCAGATGGAATTCCTCAAATTGCAATTGTTATGGGAAGCTGTACTGCGGGAGGGGCCTATGTACCCGCAATGGCAGATGAAAATGTAATTGTAGCAAATCAAGGAACTATTTTCCTCGGAGGACCGCCACTTGTTAAAGCTGCAACAGGAGAAGATATAACGGCAGAAGAATTAGGCGGCGGCTTACTTCACACCTCAATTTCTGGAGTGGCTGATCATTTAGCCAATGATGACGCACATGCATTAAAAATTGGACGCAAAATTGTTAAAAGTTTAAATAAACCAAAATATAGTTACCTGCCAGACGAGAGCAATTCACCCCAATATGACATTAATGAACTTAACGGTATCATTCCGTCGGACCTCAAGAAACCTTATGACTGCCGAGAAGTTATAGCACGGATAGTAGATAACTCATATTTTCAAGAATTCAAAAAACTGTACGGCGAAACATTAGTAACAGGGTTTGCTAAAATAAAAGGCTATAAGGTAGGAATTTTAGGAAATAATGGAGTCCTTTTTTCTGAAAGTGCAATGAAAGGTGCGCATTTTATAGAACTCTGCGCTCAAAGGAAAATCCCATTGATTTTTTTACAAAATATCACTGGGTTTATGGTTGGTTCAAAAGCCGAAGCGGGAGGAATTGCAAAACATGGAGCAAAAATGGTACATGCAGTTTCTAATGCAAAGGTACCCAAGTTTACAATTGTTATAGGCGGGTCATACGGCGCTGGTAATTATGGAATGTGTGGCCGCGCTTATTCTCCCCGCCTAATGTTTATGTGGCCTAATGCCAGAATATCGGTCATGGGGGGAGATCAGGCAGCCAGTGTTTTAGCCTCGGTAAACAGAAATAGAGATAGTTGGTCTGAGAAGGAAAAAGAAGCCTTTATGACCCCAATCCGAGAAAAATATGAGCGTGAAGGCCACCCCTATTTTGCTAGCGCTAGAATTTGGGATGACGGCGTTATTGCTCCATCAGATACAAGGAATGTTTTAGGTTTAGGACTAGCAATGTCTGCTAATGCGCCCCTAGAAAAGTCAAACTTTGGCGTTTTTAGAATGTAACAATTACTTGATATAAAAATAAGAATAAATTTCTAAAAAAGAATGAATTAATGAGTAGCATAAAAAAGATTTTAGTAGCCAACCGCGGGGAAATTGCCTGCCGCATAATGGAAACTGCACGTGAAATGAATATCCGAACTGTTGCGGTTTATTCAGATGCAGACATTAACTCTATGCATGTTAAAATGGCAGATGAAGCTGTGGCCATTGGCCCCCCGCCATCAAAAGATAGCTATTTGGTTATTGAAAAAATTATCAAAGCCACACTAGACACAGGTGCTGATGCAATTCACCCTGGATATGGCTTTCTATCTGAAAATTATATTTTCGCCGAAGCTTGCGAAGAGGCTGGAATTAATTTTATTGGACCAAGCTCTGAAAGCATAAGAAATATGGCATTAAAAGATAGAGCTAAAATTCTCATGGAAAAAGCTGGTGTTCCAATAACACCTGGATACCAAGGCGCTAAACAAGAAGAAGAATTTTTATCTTTAGAAGCTGATAAAATTGGATTTCCTGTACTTATAAAAGCCGTTGCCGGCGGTGGCGGAAAAGGCATGAGAAAGGTCGAGTCAAAAGAGTCATTTCTGAGTGCTTTAGAGTCTTGTAAACGTGAAGCAGAAAATAGTTTTGGCAACCCTAAAGTATTATTGGAGAAATATATACAATCACCTCGGCACATAGAAGTGCAGATTTTCGGAGATGGCCAGGGTAATGTAGTTCATATGTTTGAGCGCGATTGCTCAGTCCAACGCCGGCATCAAAAGGTCATAGAGGAAGCCCCTGCCCCAGGAATGACAGTTTCGGTAAGGGATGCAATGACGGATGCCGCCGTGAAAGCTGCAAAAGCAGTCAACTATAAAGGTGCAGGTACAGTTGAATTCATAGTAGATGGTTCTCAAAAACTCCATGAAAATGGTTTCTGGTTTATGGAGATGAACACCAGACTACAAGTCGAGCACCCTGTCACTGAAATGATAACAGGCTTGAACCTGATAAAGTTGCAAATTGAAATTGCTGAGGGAAAGAAACTTCCAAGTCAAAAAAATATAACTATGAGTGGTCATGCTATCGAGACACGAATTTATGCTGAAGATCCCTTCAATAACTTTTTTCCTAGTGCTGGAAAAATAGAGAACTTTGAAATTCCTAGCGAACTATCAAAAAAAGAAGGTTTGCGTATTGATACGGGTTTCCAGAAAAATGATAGAATTTCCATTTACTACGACCCTATGATTGCGAAAATGATAGTACATTCAGATAACAGACAGGATGCTATTAAAAATATGGTGTCTCTTATATCAGAGTCTAAAATAAAAGGGATTAAAACTAACACAGCTTTTTTAATAAGGTGCCTATTAAACGATGACTTTAATTGCGGAGGCGTATCAACTCACTTTATTAACGAAAATATAGTCACCTTAACTTCTAACGAGTACGCAATAGATAATAAAGTGTATGGGCTAACTGCTTTATTTCTTGATAGTATAAATAACAAAACTCAAACGACACCCTTCAATATAAAAAATGGCTGGAGATTAAATCAGTCGTTTAGAAAAAAGTATTTTTTCAAAGAAGGGGAAAACATTATTAAAACTGAAATTATAGAGCAGAATCAAAGACAGTCACTCATAAGTGTTAACGGATTAGAACCTTTCATAATTTTTAAGAAAGAAAAATCTAATTCAAAATATAATGAAAATGCGTTACCATTTTTTTCTGATTGGGAATTCAAAGAATTCCAAAACCATATATCCTTATACCGCTATGGAGAGGAAATTATTGTTGGAAAAGAGCGTTATCAGCCTAACAGCCTTAACAACGCAAGCAATGCAATTATAGCTCCAATGCCTGGAAAAATTATTGATATGTTTGCTAATGAAGGCAACAAAATAAAAGAAGGTGAACCCCTTTTAGTTATGGAGGCAATGAAAATGGAAATGACTCTATATGCTCCAAAAGATGGGGTTATAGATGAAATTAAAGTGCAAAAAGGTGCTTTAGTCTCAGATGGTGACATTTTAGTAAAACTAGAAGATAATTAATATTCTTATATTTTAAAAAGGGGAAATATTTTGACAACTCCATACCCAACACTTCAATACGGACACTCAGAAGAAACAAATATGCTGAGAAAAGCAGTCTATGACTTCACAAAAAAACATATTACTCCAATTGCAGCAGATATTGACAAAAGTAATGAATTTCCTCGTCATTTATGGCCACTCATGGGAGAATTAGGGCTGCATGGGATTACAGCTGATATAAAGGATGGCGGTTCAGGTCTTGGCTATTTACAACACACCATTGCTCTTGAAGAAATTAGTAGAGGCTCTGCATCGGTAGGACTTTCCTATGGCGCACATTCAAATCTATGCATCAACCAGTTACGAAGATGGGGCAATGATGAACAAAAAGCAAAATATTTACCAAAGTTAATTAGCGGCGAACATGTTGGATCTCTTGCAATGTCAGAGTCAGGATCCGGGTCAGATGTAATATCAATGAAATTAAAAGCTGAATCAGCGCAAGGTGGATACCTGCTGAATGGAACCAAAATGTGGATCACCAATGCTCCTGTAGCAGATACACTCTTTGTTTACGCTAAAACAGATCCAAATGGTGCATCAAAAGGTATTTCAGCTTTTGTTGTAACACCAGATATGGAAGGATTTTCCACTTCAAAAAAACTAGACAAGCTTGGCATGCGCGGATCTGATACATGTGAACTAGTTTTTGAAAATTGCTTTGTACCCGATGAGAATGTGGTAGGCAACATAGGCCAAGGCGCAGAAATCCTTATGAGTGGGTTGGATTATGAGCGAGTTGTTTTATCCGGTTTATCAATTGGTATCATGCAAGCGTGTATGGACATCGTACTACCCTACATACATGAGAGGAAACAATTTGGAAAACCCATAGGAACATTTCAGCTTATGCAGGGAAAATTGGCAGATATGTATGTAACTTTATCAACTACGAGGTCATACGTTTACGCCGTGGCCTCTGCATGTGATCGAGGAGAAACAACTCGTAAGGATGCGGCGGGTTGTATCTTGTATGCTGCAGAAAAATCTACACAAATGGCTTCAGATGCCATTCAGATGTTAGGCGGCATGGGTTATATGAACGAAAGCGCAACCGGGCGTCTCTGGCGTGATGCTAAACTCATGGAAATTGGTGCTGGCACTTCAGAAATTCGCAGGTGGTTAATTGGACGAGAGCTTTTTAGTGAAACTGGTTAAAAATTGAAAACCTATCTTTGAAAACTCTTAGTTTTTTCAATAAATTTTGACCAGTTATTATCTTTTTCAATAGGCTTCCATATAGCCTCTATATCCTCATACAATAAACTCACTGGAGCATTAACTTTAGGGGGGGCTCCCCTGACTTCAAATTCTTTCAAGGAATTATACCAATCTACAAACTCATCGCCTGAATAAAGATCAGAGCTTGAGGATTTTTTAGCCCTCATCAATTCACCAGCACCGCCTTGCCAATCATGCCAAAATTGAGGCCAAGAGCACTGACTGTTTTCTAAGAACTTAAAAGTTAGAGATACAAATTCAAAGTCTTTTTGATTGTTTTTTGGCTGAACTTGTAGCCTCTCAAACACTTTATCTCGTAAAGCAACTCTATACGCAGGTGCGAAATTCTCTAGGGCTTTAAGAAGTTTCTTATCATCGCAAATAAGTGATAAACTTTGAGCCAATTGCCCTAGATTCCAATACATTGCTTCCGGCTGTCTTGAGAAAGCATATAAACCGTTATGGTCAAAATATGCAGCCTTAAAATCTGACCTTAAAGTCGGTAGAAACCTATAAGGGCCGTAATCGAAACTTTCCCCTGTTATATTCATATTATCAGTATTCATTACCCCATGCACAAAGCCACCCGCCATCCATGATGCAACTAATTCTGAAGACTTAAGGGTTACAGCATTAAACAACTCCTCAGGGGTACTTATGCCTCCATAAAGGTTTTGAGAACAATATTGAGTTAGAGCTTCTAAATTATCAGTTTCATTAAGAAAAGCTTGTCTCTGAAATGTCCCAAACCGAATGTGTGAATGTGACAATCGCACCATAACTGCTGATCTTGTGGGAGAAGGTTCGTCATTACGTTGGAGTTCTTCTCCTGTTTCAATTAACGATATTGTTTTAGATGTATTAACCCCAAGATACTCTAGATAACGTGAAGCCAAAACCTCTCTAATACCTCCCAGTAAAGTAAGTTTACCATCCCCGCTTCTGGACCAAGGAGTTTGACCTGAACCCTTAGTTCCAAAATCTAGAAGCCTTCCTTTATTGTCCCTTAATTGCGCATACAAAAACCCTCTTCCATCGCCTAAGTTAGGATTATACTGATGAAACTGATGACCGTGATATCTTAAAGCCAGAGGCTTTTCCAAATTATTAGGTAAGGGATTAAATAGACCAAAATGCTTTACCCATTCATCATCAGTTAGATCTAAACCTACTGTTTCTGCAGAAAAAGTATCTCTATAATGGAGTTCAGTTTTAGGAAAAATTGCAGGCCCTACAATATCGTAAAATTCACTTCCTAGAGAGGTAATTTTTGTATCCGGGTGGTACAAAGTTATATCTTATACTGGTAAAAATGGGACGTAAACATATTAATCTTCTATATATTTTAACAAAAAGTCTGAAGCACTTTTCAAAACTATTTTTCCCTTCGGAAATAAACGTGTAAAATTCAAAAAACCATGAGGTAGTAATTTTTCATGATTATACTCTACATTTATTGCATTAACCATTAATTTATCAGCATATAACTTTCCTTCATCCCTCAAAGGATCAAGTCCACAAGTTAAAATATAACTCGGCGGCAGCCCCTTTAAATTATCCTCTAGCAGCGGTGAAAGCGACGTTTGCTGCGCATCGGCACCTGCAACATAATGCTCATCTATAAACTTTAATGCCATGAAACCAAGTTGCAACCAATCCTGAGGCCCAGGATTTGGCGGTTTAAAATCAATGAGTTGCATTAGTGGATAAAATAGAATCTGGGCCCTTAATCTATTTCTAAACTTTTGAGACAAGTAAGCTGTCATATTACCACCAGCACTATCCCCGCCAAGAGAAATATTATTAGAGTTAATTCCCCATTTTTGGCAATCACTATCATTGAGAGCCCAATCTAAAACCCTCTCACAATCATTTAAAGCGCTAGGGTACTTGTATTTTGGGGCCAGTCTATAATCCACTGATAGTACTCTTATCCCTGTATTTAATGCGATTCTGCGCGTTATACCCTCATGACTTTCTATGGAACCTGTTACAAAGCCTCCACCGTGTAAGTATATAAAACAAGGACCCTTTGTGGGGCTGGCATCATGCGGTACAAATAACCTTACGGGTATCTGATGACTTTTACTCGTTATTGTGAAGTCATGCACCTCTTTCATATCAGGCCACGGAGTATCCAATTGCCCAGCCACACGGCGAAAAGAATTGTGAATCTCGTTAATGCTTTCTGGGTCTATTCGTATTCTTTCTAATCCAGCCTTAAAGCTTAGGTCCAGGTCAGCTACAAAATTCTTCATTTTTAATCGAGGGTCAAACGCGGGTTTTTTCATTTGTGATCTCTGGATACTGTTTAATTAAAACTGCTTTATGCACTAAAGGCGTATTACCCCGTTACTAATATCATCAAATAGTTTTTGGGTAATCTTGCGATATTCACCTGTAACAAGATCACTATAGTAAACAGGATCATCGAACTTTATAGGGTTAAAACCTGCTTCAACCAGATCTGTCTTTTTGAATTTAAACGTACCCGTTGTCTGAGAATCTTTTGACAATCGTATGAATACAGGCCTTGCATATGAGGGTAAATTTTCTTGAATATGTTTCATCAAAAGCTTCATATCCAGTTTGCTTTCTGCAACAATTGAAGCCATACCTGCACGACCGTCGTAGCCTGGAACGGAAACTCCATAAACGTTCGCTTCGTTAATTCCGTTGTACGATGATAAAACAGCAGCTACCTCTCCTGTTGCTACATTCTCTGCTTTCCACCTATAGGTATCACCAACTCTATCGACAAAATAATAATAACCCATTTTATCTCTTTTGAGCAAATCCCCCGTTCGAAACCAAGCATCCCCTTGCTTGAAAACATTTCGTAAAATTTTCTTTTGAGTAGCTTCTGAAGTTTCGTAACCTTCAAAACGAAATCTAGGATCACTTTGCCTAATCTCACCTATCAATTCACCTACTTCGTTATTGTCTGTTCTTATACAAAAACCCTTGGAGTTTCTTATATTTTCTTCCAGCTCAATATCATATTTTACAATATCACAGTTAAATTTAAATTTCAGATAACCGGGAACACGGCCTACGGCCCCTACAGGCCCATCAATATTCATTAAGCTTACATTACCTTCAGTGGCTCCGTAAAACTCAATTACATGTTTAATATTAAATCTCTTAACAAAGCCGGGCCAAACCTCTGGCCTCAAACCATTCCCAATTATCCATTTTATTTTATGTTTATGTTCTTGCGGATGAACCGGAGACGATAACAAAAAGCGACAAAGCTCACCGACATATACTAACAGCGTAGCCTCATACTTTATAACATCATCCCAGAAACTTGAAACTGAAAATTTAGGCCTCACAATTACGGCTCCGCCCCTTGTTAAAGCGGCACCTACACCGCAAAGCCCCCCTGTTGCATGATACAATGGCAATACCATCATTATACGATCACTTTGTTCTGTGTTCACGCCGCCAGCAAAACCTCTCATATAATTCTGTGCGCGCACGTGGGTTACTTTAGCCGCTTTGGGCATTCCAGTAGTTCCAGAGGTAAACATTTTCATACACAGATCTCCCCCCTTAATTCCCTCGCGGAAATTTCTAGATGGACGGCGGGATGAGTGATTTAATAATTCTAAGTCTAAATTTTTATACTTTTTGATATTTCCAAAAATTGAGAACACCTTTAAATCAGCTCTCGTGTGAACTTTAGCACTTTGCCACTGATCAGCCATTTCATGATCTACAATAATAATTTTTGAATCTGATACATTCACGCAATGCCCTAATGCGGGACCTGCTAATTGATAATTTAATAGCGCAGGGATAACGCCAATTTTTGTAAGGCCAAACCAAACAGCTACGTAATGCGCCCGGTTTCGTATAAAAAGGGCAACTGTGTCTCCTGCAATACAACCTTCGGATAATGCCCATGCCGCAATCCTGTTAGCGTATTTTTCCATATCATCATAAGTGAGATTGATGTCATCTTCTAAAAAAGCAAGATTCGGTCCAAATTTATCTACTCGCATTTCAATTTCATCTGCGATACCAAAATTAGACTTTGCATCAACACTCTTTACTTCTTTAATTATACGTAAAAATGCTCCCACATAATTAAGCTCATCCTTTATTATTTTTAAAAAACTCATTGCACTTTTTCTA
>JABGVR010000103.1 GCA_018645985.1 Hellea sp.
ATCGCAAATTGTATCATGTTTAATCGAAACAGATTTTCTTTTTTTCGATAAAAGGGAGATTTGGTGATCATTATATAAGAATGGTTCAGCACCATAAATTTTAGTTTTGGGTGATAATTTTTTCATTGCCAAACTAATACCCGCACACAATCCACCACCACCAAGGCATGTTATTAAACCATCAAAATTAATACCACTGTTTGCAATCTCCAATCCAATAGTACCTTGACCAGCTATAATATAGGGATCATCAAAGCTTGGCACATAAATGTAACCATACTTTTTTGATAAATTCTCGGCAATTTCCTCCCGACTTTCAGTGTATCTGTTATAAAAATGTATTGTCCCATTATCGCCTTTCACGCCGTTAATTTTTACAATTGGAGCATCGCTGGGCATCACAATATGTGATACAATATTTAACTCTTTTGCAGCTTTAGCTATACCTTGTGCATGATTACCTGAACTTGTCGCTACAACTCCTCTTGCTTTATCGACAGTTGATAGATTGGCTAAACGATTAAATGCACCCCTATACTTAAATGAACCACTCTTTTGATTGCATTCTGGCTTAAACCATACTTTTTTTTGAGTAATAATATCAATCACATCTGAGCGAATTAATGGAGTTGGAGATATATTGCCATTCAATAAATCAGCAGCGCTTACAATATCTTGAAAAATTGGTCTAAATGATCTGCGTTTTCTATAATGATTTTTCATAAGCTTATTGACACTAACCGAATGTACATAAATAAAACACACAAATAAAAAAAATATTGAGGAGTAATAAATGCAAGGCTTAATGATGAAGCAAGAACTTATGATCAGTGATCTAATAGATCATGCATCAAAGGTGCACTCTACTCGAGAAATTTTTACTCTAAACTCTGATATGACAGAGCATCGTTATACTTGGTCAGATTGTGCTGTCAGAGTTAAAAAACTTGCTAATGCATTGCTAAAAGCTGGTGTAAAAAAAGGTGACCGTATTGCGACTATTGCTTGGAATAACTATCAACATATTGAAATATACTATGCGGTTTCATCGATCGGGGCTGTTGTTCATACAATAAACCCGCGATTGAAGCCTGAGCAAATATCCTGGATGGTAAATCATGCAGAAGATAGTTTCGTATTTTTCGATAAAACATTTTCGCCCATTATTAACTCAATATCAGGTAAATGCCAAAGCGTTGCTCATTGGATCTGCCTCACAAATGTACAAAATTTACCAGAGATTGATACAGATGTAATTGATTATGAGAGCTTCATAGTCAATGCATCAGAAGATATTATATGGGAGAGGTTTGATGAGAATACAGCCTGTACGCTGTGTTACACCTCAGGAACCACAGGTAACCCGAAAGGTGTGCTATACTCTCATAGGTCAACTGTGTTACATGCGATGGCTGGGTCCTTTCACGATGTTATTGGTGCTGGCTCACGCAGTGTAATACTTGCGGTTGTACCGATGTTTCATGTCTCAGCTTGGGGGTTAATTTATTCAGCAGCAATGATTGGCGCTAAACTTGTGATGCCAGGGCCGGGACTTGATGGTTCAAATATGTGCAAAATGATTGTACAAGAAAAAGTCTCCTTAATGGCAGGAGTACCTACAGTATGGCTGGGCGTTTACAATTACGCTAAAGCTAACAACATAAAGCTTAAAAGCGTTAAAAAAGCTTTAGTTGGGGGATCAGCACTACCAGAGTCACTCCTGAGATCATATGAACAAGATCTAGGAATTCCAATGCAACAAGGATGGGGCATGACAGAAACATCTCCAATTGGTTGCACATATACGCCTCATCCTGATACAGATTTAGATGATTATGACTCGACTGTTAGTGATAAATTACTTGCAGGACGAAGAATGTTTGGTATCGATATGCGTATTGTCGATGATGAAAACAATATATTGCCAGAGGATGGAATTTCTGAAGGACATCTACAAGTTAAAGGTCCTTGGGTTGCAAGTGGTTATTTCAAAGGAGATGGATCAGAGAGTTTCACAAATGATGGATGGTTTGCAACTGGCGATGTTAGTAAATTACACCCTACCGGCTTTATGGAAATTACAGATAGATCTAAAGATGTTATCAAGTCAGGCGGTGAATGGGTGAGCTCAATTGATGTAGAGAATGCAGCATCTGATCATCCGGAAGTAGCAATGGCTGCCTGCATTGGAATTAGGCATGAGAAATGGCAAGAAAGACCTTTCTTAATTCTACAACCTGTTCCAGGGAAAACCCCCAATAAAGAAGAAGTAAAATCATTTATACTCGCTAAATGCGCTAAATGGTGGATGCCAGACGAAATGGTCTATCAAGATGAATTGCCATTAGGAGCAACTGGCAAAATTCTTAAACGTGAACTAAAGGAAATATATAAAGATTACTATACAAAGAGATAATTGCTATTTAGTGGTTGTTGCCCCAAACAACACTCCATTTTCTGTTATAATTACAGTGATCAATGAGAATAAGCCAAGAAATATAAACCCAATTAAAATTGGTATAACAGATCCATTAAATTGGCTCGATACAAAATACCCGAATACACTTGATACAGCTGTAGTAAAAAATCCGTATAAGGCACTTGCTGTACCAGCTCTATCACCTTGAGTTTCCATAGCAATAGCAGAAAAATTAGCTCCTAACATTCCAAAACAACCAAATGTTAATGCAAATAACGGCAAAAAGACTATTAATGTCTCAGACAAGAAATAAGACACCATTAAATTTACAAAAGAGAGAAATATAAATAATATTAGCGTTATGTGACTTATTCTTCGCATTCCAATAATATCTACTATACGAAAGTTAATAAAATTAGCTAATGCAAGTGTACCTGCTATTAAAGCAAACCATAATGAAAATAAGTTACCTGAATTGAATACATCGTTAAATATCTGCTCAGCTGAGGCAATAAAAGCGAAAAGAGCTGCATAGATAAAGCCGCTTGAGATCATATATCCAGTTGTTACACGATCCTTTAAGACCTCAAAAAAAACATTGACTGAAGATTTGAAACCTATGTTTGTGTCTGACGGGTTTCGAAGAGTTTCCGGTAGTCTATAATGTGTCCATAGAAATACTACTAATCCCGCAAGGCCAAGAACACCAAAGGTCCACTTCCAACCGGCAACAATCATTACACCTTGACCAATAACTGGCGCAACAACAGGTACTATCATAAATACAGTCATAACAAGCGACATAATACGAGCCATAGTTCGTCCAGCTGTTAAATCCCTAACTACTGATATTGCTATAACTCTAATTCCTGAAGCAAAAACTCCCTGAAATAACCTTGCTATGCACAATAAATAAAAACTTGAAGTTAACATGCATAAAAATGCAAAAACTACATAAGCAACCATACATATCTTTAAAAGACTTCTTCTTCCATATTTATCAGTTATTGGACCAAAAAATAACTGAGGGACACCAAACCCAAGGATATACGAATAAATCAACCATTGTTGACCGTTACCCACGATTTTATAATGTTCAGCAATGACACCCATTGCCGGCAACATAATATCTATGGCAAATGCATTCATCGCCATCAAAGCTGCGACTATGGATATGAATTCCCAAGTATGCATCGAAAAATTTGGGTGTTTTTTTGTATCTAACATGCCTAAAAAAACTAAATTAGACCTGCCAAAGGTGAGCTGGGATCAGCGTATTTTTTTGTAGGCATTCGGCCAGCTAAATATGCTTCTCTTCCTGCTATTACAGCATGTTTCATAGCTAAAGCCATTTTTATTGGATCCTTGGCATTTGCTATTGCAGTATTCATTAAAACCCCATCACAACCAAGTTCCATTGCGATAACCGCATCGGAAGCCGTTCCAACTCCTGCGTCAACAATCACAGGTACATTTGATTGCTCAACAATTAGTCTAATATTCACCTTATTTTGAATACCAAGGCCTGAACCAATGGGTGCCCCAAGAGGCATTATTGCTACGCAACCCATGCTTTCTAATTTCTTAGCAAATACCGGGTCATCTGAACAATAAACCATAACTTCAAAGCCATCCCTAATAAGTAATTCAGCTGATCTTAAGGTTTCTTCCATATCTGGATAAAGATGTTTGGGGTCAGATAATACCTCAAGCTTGACTAAATTCCAGCCTCCAGCTTCTTTAGCTAACCTCAGGGTTCGAACGGCATCTTCTCCTGTGAAACAACCAGCTGTATTTGGCAAGTAGACTGTTTTCTTGGGGTCTATATAGTCAACGAGCATAGGTTTATTAGGATCAGATACATTTACCCTTCTGACAGCAACAGTCACCATTTCAGCTCCAGATGCATTAAGAGCATCAGAATTTTGCTTATAATTGGTATATTTTCCAGTACCGATTATAAGTCGCGAATTAAATTCATGACTTCCTACTTTCAGAGTATCATCGGATTTAATACTATTTTTCATTAACCACCACCTATGAAATGAATGATTTCCATTATATCGCCATCATTTAATCTTACAGTATTATATGTTGACTTAGATATGATTTCACGGTTTCGTTCAATGGCTATTTTTTTAGCTGGTAATTTTAAATAATCCAATAATTCACTCATTGTCATATCATCTTCCAGATTGTCATATCTATGACCGTTCACAATTAAATACATACTTTATTCCAATGGATATAGAGACTTGTAGACAAAGCATAGTAAGGTTAACATAATTAAAACGAGAGATTCAATGACAAAAATCATTTACATAATAAATGGACCAAACTTGAACTTGCTGGGTAATAGAGAACCAGAAATATACGGCGAATTAACATTAAAAGACATAGAAAATAAATGCAAAAAATATAGTGAAAACATATATTTAGATATAATATTTAAACAAAGCAATATAGAAGGTGAAATTGTTAATTTTATACAAGAGGCTGGAAATAAGGCATCTGGTGTTATTATTAACCCCGCCGCCTACACTCACACATCAGTAGCCATTCACGACGCAATAAAATCACTGATTATTCCTTCAATAGAAATTCACTTATCACAGCCTGCTAAACGAGAAAGTTTTAGACATAAGTCATTAATTGCTGAAGTAGTAAATGGAACGATAAGCGGCTTTGGCCCAAATTCTTATTTGCTAGCTATGAAGGCTATAGATGATTTGTTAAAAACTAATACGGAGAGTTAGATAAAATGACAAAATCCAATTTTAAACCAACTTTGCAATCTATCAAAATGACTAGAGAGCTAACTAAAATTCTCACCGAAAATAACCTTTCTGAAATACAAATCGAAGAAGGTGACATTAAGATTAAGTTATCTCGCGGAACCGCAACAGTTACAGACAGTTACCAAGTAATCGAAAGCGAACTTAATAAGAGAGCGATAACTTTAAATACAAAAAATAGTGAACTGACTTCCGAGAGTAATGGTGATCAGACTTCCCATTTAAATGCTATTAAATCCCCAATGGTTGGTACAGTATACACAAGACCTTCACCTGATGCAGAGCCCTTTGTAAAAGTTAATAATAAGGTAAAAGAAGGCGATACAATTGTTTTAATAGAAGCGATGAAAACTTTCAATTCTATTACTGCTACCAAGTCAGGTACAATAACGAACATTCTTATAGAAGACGCTCAACCAGTTGAGTTTGGCGACCCACTATTTACTATAGAATAAATTATGCCTGGTTCAACTAAATTTAAAAAAATACTAATTGCTAACAGGGGTGAAATAGCCCTTAGAATTCATAGGGCCTGCAAAGAAATGGGCATAAATACAGTGGCTGTATACTCTGAGGCAGATCGTGAAGCAATGCATGTAAGATTAGCAGATGAAAGCGTGTGCATAGGACCAAATAGTGCAACAGATAGTTATTTGAATATACCTGCAATTATAGCAGCGTGTGAAATCACCAATGCTGATGCTGTACACCCCGGATACGGCTTTTTATCTGAAAACGCGAGGTTTGCAGAAATAGTCGAAGCGCATGGAATGGAGTTCATAGGACCAACTGCTCAACATATACAAATTATGGGGGACAAAATTACTGCTAAAGATACTGTTAAAAAGGCAGGTATACCTGTAGTTCCCGGCTCTGATGGCGTAGTCTCAACATATACAGAAGCAAAAAAAATTAGCGACAAACTAGGTTTCCCATTGTTGGTTAAAGCTGCATCC
>JABGVR010000104.1 GCA_018645985.1 Hellea sp.
GTGATTTTAAAAGGAATGGAAGTCAATTTGACAGATTATTTGATGATGGAGATAAATTTCAAATTGGCACTTTGAATGTAACTGTTATGAGCGTACCAGGCCACACGCCAGCTTGTATTGCATATCATATATCAGATGCATTATTCATAGGGGATACGTTATTCATGCCTGACTATGGGTCAGCTAGGTGTGATTTTCCTGGAGGTGATGCTGGGACTCTCTATGATTCAGTACAAAAAATCTATCAAATGCCTGGAAATACACGGTTATTCCTTTGTCATGATTATAAAACAAAAGATCGTAATTATCACAAATGGGAAACCACAGTTGATGAACAAAAAGGAAAAAATATCCACATAAATAGCAGTGTAGATAAACGTTCGTTCATGGAAATGAGAACCAAGCGAGACAAAACACTTAAAATACCTAAGTTATTGTTGCCCTCTGTTCAGGTAAACATGCGAGCTGGAAAGCTACCCAAAGCTGAAGATAATGGTAAACATTATTTAAAAATACCTATCAATACTGCTTAACAAGCTATATATGATAAATTTTAAAAAAATTAATATTTTCAATCCTATACGAATTATTTCTTATGTGAAATCTCATAAAAAAGAAGTATTCTGGGTATGGATTATTTATCAATCCATAAAGGGCATAGTAACCTTAAGTTTTATTTGGATACCACTATGGTTTTATTTAAGTAAATAATCTAATTTTGTTAATCTTGTTATGCTATATTATTGATTATCTTGCTTGATCATATCTGCAGCTTTTTCGCCTATCATGATTGTTGGTGCATTAGTATTACCTGAGACAAGATTTGGCATAATAGATGCATCGACTACCCTCAAGTTAATTATTCCATGTACCCTAAGCCTATCATCAACTACTGACATATTATCATGGCCCATCTTACATGTTCCTACTGGGTGGTACTCAGTATCAGATCTGTCTCTGATATCTTTTTTCAACACTGTGTCATCATCAGTGTCAGATGCATAAAATGGCTTACCTCGTACGGGGTTAAATGCAGGTGATTTTAAAATACTCTGTGTTTTCTTAACACCTCGGAATAATGTTTCCATATCACGTTCATCTTCCAAAAAAGCAGGGTCAATAGCGGGTGGATCTATTGGGTTAGAGCTATTCAACCACAAGGAGCCTCTACTTTTAGGTCTCAAGACTGTAGTATGGCAGCTATAGCCATGCCCTAAATGCAACTTACGTCCATGGTCATCGACAGCGGAACGAACAAAGGTTAATTTAATATCTGGAGAAGGCTCTGATTTATCTGTATAAAAATACCCACCACTCTCAGCATAATTAGTGGTTATCATACCTCTCCGCTTGGTTATATATTTATAGATTTCACCAATCATACGAAAAGTTCCCATAACAGAAAAACCAATATTATCTTTTACATTTGAATTATATCCCATCACATAGTCTATATGATCCTGTAAATTCTCGCCAACACCTGGTAATTCATGAACTTGCTCTATTCCATGAGGCTTTAATTTATCTATTGGACCAATTCCTGACATCAATAATATCTGCGGCGAACCAAAAGCGCCTGCAGATAATATTATCTCCTTGTTAGCTTTAATTTGATTAGTCTTATTTTTAACATTAAACCTAACCAATTTAGCTTCATTATCTTCAATTATTACTTTTTCAGTATGAGCGTGCGTTACAACTGTTAAGTTACTACGTTCAATTGCAGTATCTAAGAAAGCTCTAGCTGTTGACCATCTCTCTCCATTCTTATGAGTTACATCATAGTAACCCATACCTTCAAAATCTGGGCCATCAACTACACCGTTCAAGTCATCCAATATTTTATACTGATTTTCTTTAGCTGCTTCAAAAAATATATCATTTATCGAACCAGGGCTGCGTAATTTTGAGACATTTAATAATCCGCCTTGGGCATGCAGTTCATTTTCACCTGGTTCATAATTTTCAGACTTTTTGAAATATGGAAGTACATTCTTCCATGACCAGCCTTTGTTGCCCAGCTTTTCCCATTCATCGTAGTCATTTGGGTGGCATCGATTATAAACCATGGCATTTAGGCTAGAGGAACCGCCAAGCATCTTACCGCGAGGTTGATAGCCTTTTCTTCCATTAAGGCCCTTTTGCGGTACGGTTTCAAAAGACCAATTACGTTTTTTAGTAACCATATTAAGTATAGCTGCAGCAGGTACCCAGACGCTCCAATGTTTATGAGTGCCCCCTGCCTCTAGTAAACAAACAGATATATTTGGATCCTCAGTTAAACGGTGGGCTAAAACACATCCAGCTGAGCCAGCTCCAACTATAATATAATCATATGATTTCATATTCCAATTTAACCTACATTATTTTCTTCATTAGATTTATCATTTTAGATGCCATTGGACCATAAGGTGGGTGAAGTTTACTTCCTTGACTAAACTTACTTTGAAAGAATACCCCTTTCATGTGAGAAAAAGTTCGAAAACCTACTTCACCATGATAAGCGCCCATGCCCGAGGGACCCACTCCTCCGAAGGGGATATCTTCCTGAATTACATGCCAGGTGGCATCGTTAATAGTAACTCCACCCGATATACTTTCTTTTAAAACTCGGTTAAGTTTATTTTTATTCTTTCCAAACCAGTACAACGCTAGTGGCCTGTCTCGCTTTGAGATATACTCAAGAGACTCGTTCAAACTTTCAGATTCCAATATTGGAAGCAACGGTCCAAAAATTTCTTCCTGCATAATTTTCATATCGGGAGTTGTTTCAGTCACAATAGTCAGTGGTATTCGTCGTTCTTTTGCTAACTGTTGTTTATCATCATTTCCAGCAACTCTAATTTTGGCACCCTTATTTTCAGCATCTTCAAGTAAATTTTGTAATCGTGCATAATGGGAATCTGCAATAATCGATGTATAATCTTTATTTCCTGCAAACTCTGGATAAAAAGTCTCTGCTTGGCTTATCATAGCACTTGCAAAATCACTAACTTGAGACTTTGGCATCAGCAAATAATCTGGAGCAACACAAGTTTGGCCGGCATTAAGTAATTTAGCATTAGTCAATCTAGCTACTGCTGTTTTCAAATTAGCAGATTCATCAATAATAGCTGGTGACTTACCCCCAAGTTCTAAAGTACAAGGAACCAGGTTTGCTGCTGCAGATTTTGCAACAATACGTCCTACATTTGTTGAACCAGTGAATATTAAGTGATCAAAATGCAGAGAAGAAAAGCAGGTAGCTACATCTACACCACCAAGGGCTACGTAAACTTCGTCTTCAGAAAAAACTTTGCCTAGGACCTTTTTTAATAATTTGGAGAACAAAGGTGTATATTCACTTGGTTTAATCATCGCCCTGTTACCTGCACCTAATGCACCTATTAAGGGCATCACAGCAAGCTGAAGCGGATAATTCCAAGGACTCATAATGCCGATCACCCCAAGAGGTTGTGGAATTACTCTGTTGTAAGCTGGCTTGAATTGCAAAGCTGTAGGCGCTTTTCTAGTACGCATCCATTTTGGGGTGTGTTTAAGGGCATGGTTTATACCCCCCTGAATAACTAACATTTCAGCTATTATAGTTTCTTCCGAAGCTCTATTTCCAAAATCTTTAGATATGGCATTTATGAAATCAGATTCATGGTCTTTAATAATCGAACCAAGTTTTTTTAAGTTTTCTTTTCTTTTTAACCACGCAATATTAGGCTCATTGATGAACAAAGCCTTCTGATTACTAAGTATTTTTTTCATCTCATCAATGCTTCCCGAATGATCATCGGAAGTGCTTTTTGGATTTATTCTAACCATTATCGCCGCCTATTATATAATGACAAATTTAACTATCAAACGTCTGGTAACTATGCATCAGGATTAGTTTTATGCAAGCTTAGAATTATGGAGATATAAATACAATCATCAAGCTTTGTTGCGTTTTTTACGTCTCAGCAAATTTCTGGGGTCAGACCTTAATATTAACAATGCAGCGCGCGGTCTTGGCATAGCAACATAATCATTACTTTCCTTGGGAGCATCACGTTGTGTTAATCTATAAATGCCATATAGAGCTAATAAAAATTGTATTAGTGCTGTGTATGCAAACATTGCAGATGGTCCCGCGAAAGTCATCACGACTGGTGCAACA
>JABGVR010000105.1 GCA_018645985.1 Hellea sp.
AGTGGCTAAAAGTTTTGATGATGCATTTTGAATACTATCTTCATTGGACAAATCAAATTCCAGGTTAACCAATTTTTTGGAAGTACTTGTTTCTGACTTGCGTGATAGAGCGTAAATCTTATCTATTTGTGAGGAGTTTAATAGGTTCTTTACTAATGCTTTTCCTATCCCTCCGGAAGCACCAATTATTATTACCCTTAGTCTATCATCCATTGAAGGAAGTTTATAATTCATTTTTTTACCTTTCTACACCGTTTGGAGCAGTATTTAATCTCTTCCCAGTTTCTTTCCCATTTTTTTCTCCATGAAAAAGGTAGCGAACAATTCAAACATTTCTTCACAGGAAGATTTATTTTTTTATGTGCCATATTTTATGTACGAACCACTTGTTATTTTAGAGCGTATTAATATTATGAAAAAAACATTAATTCCGATACTGTCAGATCAACTAACCGAAAGCTTATCATCCTTAGAAGTGAGCGAAAAAAATGACAGTGTAGTTCTGTTGATGGAATTAGACGAAGTTCTATCTAATGTGCCTCATCATCGAAAGAAAATTATCTTCCTAATCTCTGCTATGCGTCATTTTGCAAAACAACTTAAAATGAATGGTTGGCAAGTAGATTATATAGCGTTGAATGATGCGAACAACTCAGGAAACTTGATTGAAGAAATATCAAAAGCCGTATCGCGGCATTGTGTAGACCAAGTTCGTATTTGTGAGCCATCAGATTGGAAAACTTTTAGTACTCTTAAAGAGCTACAAAAAAATAACTTACTTAACATTAGCTTTACGTCAGATAGCCGTTTTTTAGCATCCCATTCCGAGTTTGAGGAATGGGCAGAGGGTAGAAAACAATATAGAATGGAATACTTCTACAGAGAAATGAGACGTAAGACTAATATTCTTATGGAGCAGGACAAACCTGTCGGTGGGAAATGGAACTTTGATAAAGACAATAGAAAGCCGCCAGGAAAAGACTTGAGTGTACCTTCACCTATAAATTTTTTGCCAGATAAGGAGACACTAAAAGTCATTACACTTGTTCAACAAATTTATCCTGACCGAATAGGTGATACCGAAAACTTTTTTTATGCTGTGACACGAGAGGACGCACTCAGGTCGTTAAATTACTTTATTGAAAATCTTTTGCCTCGATTTGGAGATTATCAGGATGCTCTTATGACTGAGCAGCCTTTTCTGTTCCATTCACTGTTATCACCATACATAAATATCGGCCTGTTGCAGCCGCTTGAAGTCTGTTTGGCTGTAGAGCAAGCATATTATAGTGGTAAGGCTCCGTTAAATTCTGTGGAAGGCTATATTCGCCAGATTATTGGCTGGCGAGAGTACGTGAGAGGTATTTACTGGCTTAAAATGCCTAGTTATCTAGAAGAGAATGCTTTGCAAGCATCACAAAAATTACCAGATTTTTATTGGACCGGGGACACTGATATGCATTGTCTTTCGCAGAGTATTAACCAAACCTTAGAACATTCATATGCGCATCATATCCAAAGGCTTATGATAACGGGTAACTTTGCATTGTTAATAGGTGTTAACCCCATTGAATTGCATAAATGGTACCTTGCTGTATATATTGATGCCTTTGAGTGGGTAGAACTACCTAACACATTAGGTATGAGTCAATTTAGTGATGGCGGACTTTTAGGTTCAAAGCCTTATGCAAGTAGTGGTGCATATATAAATCGTATGAGTAACTACTGCTCTTCATGTAAGTTCAATGTTAAAGAAAAATTAGGAAAAAATGCTTGTCCTTTCAACAGTTTGTACTGGGGCTTTATCTCAAAAAATAAAGAATATCTTCGAGGTAACCCAAGAATGTCCATGCCATACAGAAATCTCGAAAAGATGGATAAAAAATTATCTTCATCATTAATCAATAAGGCAGATAACTTTGTATCCATGATAGAGCCGGCAAAGAGTTATAGGTGAATTTTTTAATTTTAAAACGGACAAGCTGAGTCAAACTCAATCCATTCCCCATCTGCAGGTCTCATTAGTTTGATTTTTGTTGCATGCAACATAAGTCGGTTTGCGAGTGCAAAAGCTGAATCATGCGCATACATTCTGTCTCCTAAAATAGGGTGACCAATAGAATTTAGATGTACACGTAATTGATGTGTCCTACCGGTTACAGGTTTTAATTTTAGATAACTTGAATTGTTTCCGCGGCTTATCATTTTAACTTTAGTTAAAGCAGAC
>JABGVR010000106.1 GCA_018645985.1 Hellea sp.
ACCTTGGGCTTAATGATACCACCATCTCTCACATTGATTGTTTACGGGGTATCTATCAACGAAAGCATTACAAAGCTCTTTATGGCGGGTATATTCCCTGGGTTGGTTTTGTCTGGGTTATTTATGGCTTATATCGTCTTTTGGCACTTTACGACAAAAGGTCCACGTCCAAAGCCTGAACCTGCGATGTCTTTTGGTCAGATGATGACAGAAAGCATGTTTTTGTTGCCTGTAATGGGCTTAGTGTTCGTTGTTATTGGTTCAATGTACACTGGTTATGCAACGGCAACAGAGGCTGCTGCAGTTGGTGTTGTAGGTGCGCTTACGTTATCAACATGCCAAGGATCGTTAAATTGGAAAACATTCTCAACAAGTTTGATGGGTGCGACACGCACATCTGCAATGATTGCACTGATCCTGATGGGGGCTGCATTTTTATCACTTTCAATGGGGTTTACTGGATTGCCACGCGCAATGGCAGAACTGATCGAAGGATATAATTTATCACCTATTGCATTGATCGCTGTATTAACTGTGTTCTATTTGATTTTGGGTATGTTTATGGATGGTTTATCATCTGTTGTTCTCACCATGGCTATTGTAGAACCAATGATCCGTGCTGCTGGCATTGATGTGATTTGGTTTGGTATATTCCTTGTTGTGGTTATTGAAACAGCACAAGTTACACCACCAATTGGGTTTAATCTGTTTGTGCTGCAAGGAATGACAAAACATGAGATTGGTTATATTGCCAAAACAGCTATTCCAATGGTTGGTTTGATGTTGTTGATGGTTGTAATTCTAGTAATATTCCCAGAGCTTGCAACATGGCTACCTGAAAATATTCAATCACGAAATTAACAAGGAAGTAATTATTTGCACCGAATTACTCTCCTACAGCTTGATACCCACTTTCCACGTATTCCGGGCGATGTGGGGTCAGTTGATACGTTTAAGTGTGATCTAGAAATAATACGTGTGCCAAATGCTACTGTGAAAGATGTCGTTAACTCCAATCCTAATCAAATTGATTTAGATCCATTTTTTGATGCCATAAATAAAGCAACTGGAGATTTAGTTACAACTTCTTGTGGGTTTCTTTCGCCATTTCAAAGTGAATTAGATGCAATATGTAATGTACCATTTATTGCGTCATCGCTTATACAATTAGAGTATTTGAAAAATATTTATACACCACCTGAGTTGCAGATAATAAGCTTTGACGCTGCAAAGCTTAGCATTGCACATTTACCTGAGGGATGTGAAGATTTTGTAGGATCTATTTATGGGCTAAATTTTAATGCACATCTCAGGAATGTAATCGAAAATAATATAAAACACTTAGATACTGTAAAAGCTGCAACTGACGTGTGTTCTGTTGTTGAGAAAAATAATAATAAATTAGTTAAAAGCATTTTATTGGAATGTACAAATTTGCCACCATACAAAATGGATATAAGGAAGATATCAGATTTACCTATTTATGATATTTTGACAGCTATTGAAAATGAACTTCCTAATTCTGTTCAAACAAACTTTTTGTGAGGGATTACCATGACCAAAAGTGACTTTGCATCCGCTAAATCTACTAGCTTTGATAAAATACCAATTATCGATATCTCAGAAATATATACTGAAAATGGTTTTGAAAAAGTTGCAAATGAATTGGTTCAAACGGCTAGATCAATTGGATTTTTTTATATTAAAGGGCATGGTGTTTCATTAGATTTAATCACCCAAGCATTTAAAGCATCTAAAATGTTCTTTGAACTTCCTTTAGAAAAAAAAGCATCCATTAAAGTAGATGTTAACCAAAGAGGATGGATGGGCAAAGGTATGACAAAATTAGAGGGAGCTAAAACACATGATTCAAAAGAAGTTTTCTTTTGGGGTTGGGATGTTGATTCTACTGATCAAGATGTAGTTGATGGAGTGCCAATGGTTTTTCCAAATCAGTGGCCAGATCAAGTTGCGCCATTCCTTCGCACAGATATATTACCTTATTATAATGCAATTATAGAGCTTGGTCGAATTGTGCTGAGTGCATTGTCATATGGGTTAGGTAAACCTAAGAATTTCTTTGATGCTGCTTATAAAAAACCATTAGGCAGAGGTCAGTTAGTTTATTACCCACCTATGAATTCTAAAGACTTAAAAGAGCACCGTTTTGGTGCAGCTTCTCATACTGATTTTGGTGTTTTGACAATCCTATTGCAAGATATGCAGGGTGGTCTTCAAGTATTAAACCAAAATGATGAGTGGATTGAGGCTCCTCCAATAGAGAATAGTTTTGTATGCAATATTGGAGATTTGCTTGAGCGATGGACGAATGGTGATTTAAAGTCAACAAAACATAGAGTTATAAACTTAAATAAATCTGCACGATATTCCATTCCCATTTTCTGTGATCCAGCTAGCCAAACAATTATTGATCCAGATGATTTTTCTTTAAGCAAAATAAAATATGAAAAGATTACTGCTGGTGAACATATATCAAATCGTAATAAGAAAAATTTTAAACAATATAAAGCATAAATAGTTATAAATATTTTTGGGATGTTTTGTATTCAAAATTTATTTGAGATTAACTAATTTTTTACATATTTTTCATGATTTGATTAGTCTTAATGGACAAGCCTTTATAAATATCGTAGCCAAATTCATGGCAGAATTTCCTAATTCGCGTTTTCTTAATCGAAAAACCCAACCCAGCATGTTCACACTCGTGTTATTGGCTAGTATTTCAGCTTTAGCGATGAATAGTTTTTTGCCAAGTCTTCCAAATATGGCTGAACATTTTGGTTCATCCACATCTATTATGGGATTATCTGTTGGAATTTATTTGGGCGCAAGTGCTGTTTTTCAGATTTTGGTTGGACCACTTTCTGACAGGATAGGGCGCAGAACAGTTTCATTGTGGGCTCTTGTAATCTTCATTCTAGTAAGTTTTGCATGTGTGTATGCTCCAAATACTGAGAGCTTTATGGCCCTCAGAGGCCTACAGGCTATTGCCGCTTGTACTTTCGTATTAGCAAGAGCAATTGTTCGAGATACGACTGAAACGCAAGCATCTGGATCAAAAATCGCGTATATTTCTATGGGGACAGCTATTTGTCCAATGTTTGGTCCTGCATTAGGTGGTCTCATGGGTGGTTGGTTTGGTTGGGAAGCTAATTTTTGGTTTATTGGTGGCTTAGGAATACTGATTTTGATCGTAGCATATTTTGACCTAGGGGAAACTGTACCAGAAAATACATCAGGGTTTAGAGAACAGTTTTCTGAATACCCAGAATTACTCAAATCTCGTCGTTTCTGGGGGTATTGTTTAGCATCAGCTTTTGGAGCGGGAGCCTTTTTTGCTTATTTAGGTGGCGGGCCGTTTGTTGGATCTATTGTCTATAATCTAAGTCCTGAAATGCTTGGACTTTATTTCGGGGCACCAGCAATTGGTTATTTTTTGGGAAATTTTTTATCGGGCAGGTACACTACTCGTTTTGGCATTGATGTAATGATACTTTGGGGGCTTTGGATTATTTTTTCTGGTCTGTCTTTGTCGATGGTTTTTAGCTATCTAGGATATGGCAGTGTCGAAACTTTTTTTGGGTTTATGATTTTAGTTGGTTTGGGAAATGGTTTAAGTATTCCTAATTCAACTGCAGGCATGCTGTCAGTTCGCCCTCATTTGGCAGGTACGGCTTCTGGACTTGGAGGAGCTATGATGATTGCTATTGGTGCAGCCCTATCAACATTAGCTGGTGCATTTTTAGTTCCAGGTAGCAATGAAATGCCACTGTTGTTGTTAATGTGGTTTTCTTCACTTAGTGGTGTTGGCGTAATACTATATGTTCGTCTTAGGAATAAAAAACTACAAACATTTGTTTCATAAAAAATTTATCTAATTATTCTAAATTTAAGATTAAATTATTACAACTTAACAATTGAGTGGCTGATTGGTCATTTCATTAAATATGTCATTATCTAAAGGTGTATTAAAAGTATTCAATATGAAACCCAAGGTTGAGTAAAACCCAACAGTAGCTATGGTATCCAATACACCTTCTTTTCCGACCAATGCCAATAATTCATCTAAAGTGTGTGTTGATATTTTTTTCTGCGTCATCATTTCATCAACAGCATTTGCAAATATAGCATCTTCAATATCCATATTTTTTGTTGCAAGTCTTATTGAGTTTATCCGATCATCACTCATTCCACATGCTCGTGCACGTGATACATGATGATACCATTCGTAGTCTACTTGAAGATTATTCCCTGTTCGAAGAATAACAACCTCACTTTGTTGTTGTTTGAGTGTAGAATTGATAACAATATGTTCTCGTAAATTTGCCCATGCTCGAAGTAAACTTGGGTGATGAGCCATTGTACGATAAATATTTAATTTATCGGCAAATGTAGACTTCATATCGTCAAGCTCGCTTGGCCATTTATTTTCCATTATTGGGGCAAAAAGTTTATCTGATGTCATTTTTATCCCTTATTTTATAACTTTAAGTGCAATAGACACTTTGTCTACAAGTTCAATAATTTGGCTTTCATTCATTATAAATGGGGGAGCTAAAAGTATGTGATCACCCCATTTTCCATCTCTTGTACCACTCATTGGATAACATATAAGACCCGCCTTAAATGCTGCGTATTTAATAGATGAAGCAATTTTCAAGTCTGGCGCGAAAGGTTTTTTTGTTTCAAGGTTCTTAACAATTTCAATTCCAATAAATAAACCTCTACCACGAATATCTCCAACGTATGGGTTATGCGCTAATTGAGTTTTTAGGCTATATAATAATTGGTCTGATTTTTTATTAATTGATTTCAAAAGATTTCGGCTTAGAATTGCTTTTAGAACGGCTAATCCTGCTGCGCATGCAACTGGGTGCCCCATATAAGTGTGGCCATGTTGGAAAAAACCTGAACCATTACCTATTACATCATAAATATTTTTTGAACAAAGCATTGCACCTATCGGTTGGTATCCAGCACCTAATCCTTTTGCGATACATAAGATATCAGGTGAAATTCCATCAAATTCAGATGCAAAAAGATGACCAGTTCTACCCATCCCGCACATTACCTCATCTAATATTAATAATACGCCATATTTATCGCAAATATCCCGAACTCTTTTAAAATATCCAGGAACTGCAGGAACCGCACCCATCGTAGCACCCACAACTGGCTCTACAATGAAAGCCATGACTTTATCATATCCCAATCTTAATATTTCATCTTCAAGTTCTTGAGCAACACGTTGACCATAATCGTACGAAGTTTCTTCTTTTGTTTTATCTACATATTCATAGCATGGTGCTATATGTGAAGCATCGATAAGAATAGGCTCGAATTGATTACGGCGCCATTTATTACCCCCTGCAGCGAGTGCACCAAGCGTATTTCCATGGTAGCTTTGTTTGCGAGCAATAATATGATGCCGACTTGGCTCACCATTTTCGACATGAAATTGCCTAGCCAATTTCAAGGCAGCTTCAATAGCTTCTGAGCCGCCTGATACAAAGTAAACACGATCTAACTCTCCAGGGGCATGTTTGATCAATAATTCAGCTAGTTCTTCAGCTGGGTCACTTGAAAAGAAACCGGTATGTGCAAATGCCATTTTTGAAGTTTGATCCTGAATGGCTTTTATAACGTCTGGATCATCATGTCCTAAACAAGATACAGCAGCTCCACCTGATCCATCAAAATATTGAGTGCCATTTTCATCAATTATATAACAACCTTCACTTGAAACTGCCCTGATCGGGGGATTTGTTATTTGCCGAGGAAATACGTTGCTCATAATTAATATCTTATTCCACTTCACTAATTTGATAATTTGATCGAGCTAACCATTCTGGATTTATTTCGACACCCCATCCAGGTAGATCTGTAATTCGAGCATGCCCATCTTCAATAGTATATGGAGATTGAGTAAAGAGACCATCTTGCCAAGGGTAATAATCAACACCTTCTATAGAGAACTCTAGATATTTTCCAGCATTAGGAATAGCACGCAAGAGATGCATAGTAAAAAGTGTAACCATAGACATGTTTGCGCAATGTGGAGTTACGGGTAGCCCAGCTATCTTTGCCATTTCAACTACTCGCAATGTTCTATTTATACCACCCAGATATAGAATATCAGGTTGTATGATATCAACGGCACGCATTTCAATCATTCGTTTCCAAGTTGGTAAATCACAATCTTGTTCCCCACCAGTGACATTAATATTTAGCGCATCAGTTACTTTTTTTGTTTGCTCAAGTTCCCAATAAGGGCATGGTTCTTCATAATGGCAATATCCATTATCTTGAAGAATATGACCAACTTCAATTGCACGATCAGGAGTGTAGCAACTGTTAGCATCTATTAGAAGGTCTACTTCAGCACCCAATTCTTTTCTTATGGTAGGAATTATTTCTTCGGTCCTGCCTGGCCATTCATCTTTATTACGGCCCACTTCAGCACCAGCGCGGACTTTAAATGCGTCAAAGCCTTTTGTATCGCGCAATTTTTTAAGACGGTCTGCTTCATCCTGTGGGGTAATGTCACGCTTCATTGACGAAGCATAAGCTCGAATTAAGCCTGGTGTGCCGCCCAAAAGTTCAACCACAGGTTTTCCTGCCTTTTTACCTCGCATATCCCAAATGGCGGTATCAAGTCCGCCCATAGCTCGACGTAGATAAGAGCCAGGAAATTTATGCTCACGTTCAGCCACTATGTCTAAAAGGTTGTCTAAATCGTTTGTATCCTGCCCTAATGTCCAAGGTGCAACCTGGCGATGTAATACCTGAGATGTAATGTCAGAGTGATAAGTGGATACCTGACCCCAACCCTGACTTCCATCTTCTTCTGTAACGCGGACAAATCCAACATCTTTAGTGGTGAAGGTTTCAATTGTTTTTATTTGCATTACAAGCCCTTTCGGTTTTTGGCGTCTTTTAGTATAATATCTGAGGCATATTCTCCTACCATAATTGAGGGTGCATTAATATTTCCAGTAGGAATAGTTGGAAAAATAGATGCATCTACAATACGTAGATTATCTACGCCATAGACACGAAGTTTTGGATCTACGACAGATATATTTGGATCACTTCCCATTCGGCAAGTGGAACAAGGGTGAAAGACTGACCAAGCTTTTTGACGGATATATTTAGTTATATCGGCTTCACTCTTAATATCGATTCCAGGTGCAAGCTCATCTTTAATAATTGAATTTAGTGCTGGAGCATTTGCAATACGTCGAATTAATTGAATGCCTTCAATCATCATTTTTTTGTCATATTCCGTATCAAGATAATTGGAATGTATTTTTGGTGGCAACATTGGATCGTTTGAACATATTTGCAAATTGCCGACACTTGTTGGTTTGCATGGGTTAAAGCCCATCAGGAAACCAGGAAATGGGTCTGGATTCATTAGAGGTCTCACTCCAGCTGGTGCACGAGTGTAACTGACTGGAGAAAAGTAAAGCTGTAGATCAGGGCCGCTTGCATTGGGATCTAGTTGTATAAAGCCACCACCTTGATTTAAGCTTAATGATAAAGGACCTTTGCGTGTCAAAATATATTTTAAGCCAGCGCGCAGCTTTCCAATCATAGGGCGTAGCTCTTGGTTAAGCGTGGGTACATTTGCACGATAATAAATGTCACTTCCTAGATGGTCTTGTAAATTTTTGCCAACGTGATGGGATTCATGAACAATATCAATATTGTACCTTTGTAAAAGTCCACCTGGGCCTATACCTGATAATTGGAGAAGTTGTGGTGAATTTATTGCTCCACCCGAAAGTATTACCTCAGCTCTTGCATGAACTGTTTTGATTTGACCTTTCTGGATGTATTTGACACCTATTGCACGCTTCCCTTCAAAAATAACACGTATAGCTTGGGCCTTTTTTTGAATATCTAAATTTTGACGTTTTCCTGAGGCCCAGAGATAACTTCTAGCGGCTGAAGCGCGGATGCCTCCTTTGGTTGAGATTTGATAACAAGTTGCACCCTCCATAGTTGGTCCATTATAGTCGGGGTTTGTCTTTATACCTATCTGAGAAGCAGCTTTTAAATAAGAAATAGTTAATGGGTGCACATCTTGAGAGACATCGTGAACTGCCTGTGGGCCATTTGTGCCACGTGAGATATCTGGCACTCCATCCCAATTCTCCATCCTTTTAAATATTTTTTCAACATTATCCCAACCCCACCCTGGAGCAACAGAATCCCATTCCTCGTAGTCACGTTTATGTCCACGAACCCATACCATTGCATTTATTGAACTCGATCCTCCCAAGACCTTCCCACGAGGCCAATAAACAGATTGATTATCAAGGTTTGGTTCTGGTTCAGTCATGTACCGCCAGTTAACAGAAGGGTCATGAAATACTTTCCCATAACCTAATGGCATTTGAACCCAAAACTTTTTGTCTGAACCTCCTGCTTCAAGTAAACAAACTGTAAATTTACCACTTTCAGACAGTCTACTAGCTAGTGCAGATCCAGCAGATCCTGCTCCTACTATAACATAATCATATTGATGCAATTCTTCTCCTTCCCGTGTTATATTCGAGTAAGGGCGTCAAAATTAATTCCAATAATTTTACCATAATCGTAGTAAAAAGATTGTCAAACATGCTTTAGTTTTTAAGTATTTGTATGCCATTTTTATATTGAAGCTTGCAGAATGTATAATTTTCTAACGTGCTCATGGATTGTCCAATGGCCCTTCCACCCAATGGGTAAGACTAATAAATCACCAGGGCCAAGATTTCGTATGTTGCTCCCATCTATATTTTTAACGGATGCTGAACCAGAAATAATGTGACAATATTCGCCAGCGGATGTTCTATCAGCTGTAAACTCTCCAGGTGTGCATTCCCATACACCTATTTTAGTTAATCCGTCATCAGACGCCCATAGTTGTACTGCTGCTTCTTTTTGACCTTTAGTTAAAGTGGTTGGCTTTGGTTTAAACTCTTTTACTTCAACAGTATTAATATCTTTAAAGGTGCTTAAATTAATCATTGAATTACTTTCTTTTATGATGTCTTTGAAACTTTTAATTTATTTATATTGAATATGTTGATCCGTTTATATCACCTGACCAGCCCCAAACTGCCAACATATGATTGTTTCTTGTTATCATACAATGAGATTGGTCTGACTTGTGGTGAATAAAGCTTTCGGTTGAATTTAATTTTGGTTTTTTTTTATCTACTGCCCAATATGCTTTTCCACTTAGTATAAAGTATAACTCTTCAGCTGCATGATGATGCCATGGGTAATTTGTTTCTGGTTTCTGTAATAAAAGGCCAATTCTCATATTTGAATGTTCAAAGAAACCGTTTGGTCCTATTAATTCTGTTACGCAAATTTGTTTTGAAATTGATTCAGGTAATTTGCCAAAACCAGCTTCTCTCCAACTAAGTAGATTAATACAGTCTTTTAAAAGATTAATTAAATTACTTTCATGGGCCGATAATAATGCAGGATCAAATGAACAACTTGGAGAAACTGGTGGTTTATCTTTTTGTTTCTTTAATGGACCAAGTAAAACATCAGACATATTCTTAGCTATATCAGTTTTATGTTCCTTAATTCTTTTTCCAAGAGCATTTAAAAAACAGATGAGGTTATCTTGATCTTTCATTCAATGATGCTTTCTTTAACCTTTTAGTATTTTAATTATGCTGACTAAAATTTAAATTTATTGCAAATGATATAATTTTATTCCAATTCAAGGTGAATTATTGAACTGTGAAAGTAATATTATTATTAAATAGTATAAAGGAAATATAAAATTGTCGATTAAATGTTTAAGATTTAATTTAGAGAAATACATTACAGATTTATTCTAAAGATACATTCATTACTTAGTGCAACCTATTATAAAAAATGATTTTTATAATACTATCATTACTACAAGCTCCTATAATTAATTCATAAAAATTCAAAACTTACGTTACGTTATAAAGTTTATTTTGTTTGCTTAATTCAATTTCGTTTCCTAGTATTTTTTATAATAGTTTAAAAAAGAATAAACGAAGATGTCTTCATAATAGTTTAAAAAAGAATAAACGAAGATGTCTTCAAGATATGGTGGTTTATAATTTTATGAATAAAGATAAGCATTTTGATGAAACGATATGGTGCCATAATCGTAAGGAAACATCTTTCTGGTTAGAAGGCTTGCCTGAATTTAATAGCATAAACAACAAGCTACCGCACCGAGTAGATGTTGCAATCGTGGGTTCAGGATATACTGGATTAAATGCAGCGCTTCAAACAATAAGAGGAGGCCGGTCTACTGTAGTTTTCGAGGCAGGTGTGCCTGGACAAGGCTGTAGTACTAAAAATGGTGGACAAATAAGTACTAGCATTAAGCCTTCATTAGAAAAACTTTCAGCAAAGTTTGGCACTCAAAGTGGCATTGCAATAAGACAAGAAGGTGAAAATGCTCTTAATTGGATTGGGGATTTAATCACCTCTGAGAAAATTGATTGCAACTTTTCACGAGTTGGCCGCTACCACGCAGCCCACACACAAAAACATTATGAACTAATAACGCGAGATGCAGAAAAAGTTAATAGGTCTGAAGGCATTGAGGCTTATGCTGTTCCAAAAAACGAGCAGTTAAAAGAACTTGGATCAGATGTTTATCATGGTGGAGTTGTTTTTCCACGACATGCTTCAGTAGATCCAGGAAAGTATCATAGGGGACTTTTGCAACGAGTAGTTGATGCTGGAGTTGATGTATTTAGCCAATGTGCAGTGTTGGATATTGAACAAACTCCTGATGGATTTGTTATTACAACCCAAAAAGGCAAAGTGAAAGCTCGCGATGTTATAATTGCAACCAATGGTTACACTTCAAATTTGACACCATGGTTGCAAAAAAGGGTTATACCTATTGGAAGCTATATCATTTCGACGGAGGAATTGGATCCAGTAATGGTGAATGAACTCTTCCCAACAAACCGAATTGCCAGTGATACATGTAAAGTTATTTATTATTACCGAACGTCACCTGATCGTAAAAGAATTTTATTTGGTGGTCGTGTGTCTGCAACAGAAACTAACCCACTTCTAAGCGGTCCAAAGTTATTAAAAGATCTGTACCGGATTTTCCCCCAACTTGAGGGGACTAAAATTTCACATTCATGGACAGGTACAGTTGCTTACACATTTGATGAAATGGCTC
>JABGVR010000107.1 GCA_018645985.1 Hellea sp.
CCTCATTTAAACAGATATTGGATAAAAAATTTACATCAATATGTTATACAAAAATCTTGAAACCACGCTTTCCGAGGGAATTATTACTATCGAGATAAGTAGAGAAGCAAAATTAAATGCTTTAAATGGAGCGACATTGGACGAAATAAAGAACGTCATAGGTGCGCTATCCCAAAATTCTGAAGTGAAAGCAGCGATTATTACTGGAGCAGGAACCAAAGCGTTTGTGGCTGGGGCAGATATATCAGAGTTTCAAAAATTAAATGAATCGGATGCGCACAAGTTTTCAGCGCATGGACAGGCCATTTTTTCATTAATTGAAAATTGTCACAAACCTATCATAGCCGTAGTCAATGGATTTGCATTGGGGGGTGGCTGTGAGCTGGCGATGGCATGTCATATTAGAGTGGCCTCAGAGGAGGCGAAGTTTGGCCAGCCGGAAGTAAATTTGGGAATTATCCCCGGGTATGGAGGAACGCAAAGGTTGACTCAATTAGTTGGCAAAGGCCGATCCCTTGAGCTGATGATGACCGGTGATATGATAGATGCTCATCAAGCATTTCAAATGGGCTTGGTTAATCATGTGGCGAAAGATAAGTTGGAAGCATTGGCCAAAGCGCACACTTTGCTACAAAGAATAATGGCCAAGGCACCTCGGGCTATTGGAGGAGTTATTGCTTGTGCCAATGCGGTATTTAATCAAAATGCAGATGGTTATCAGATGGAGGCGGCAGCGTTTGCGAGCGCTTGTAAAACCGAAGATTTTAAGGAAGGTTCTAGTGCTTTTATTGAAAAAAGAAAGCCAAATTTCAGAGGCACTTAATTTTTGAAACAGTTAAAAAGACTTGTTGGAGATACGGCCATTTATGGTGTAAGTAGCATCTTAGGGCGATTATTGAATTGGCTTTTAGTGCCTCTTTATGTCGTTTACTTTAAGCCGAGTGAGTACGCGATTGTCGTTGAATTATTTGCTTTTATTGCGCTCTTCAATATCATTTATACCTTAGGATTTGAAACCACTTATTTCAGGTTTTCGAGTCAACAAAAACAAACAGATCAAAATTATTTTGATTTAGCGATCGCTATGATTTTTCTGAATTGTCTTTTTTTGGGATCCATTTTAATTTTTTTTGCTGAGGATCTTGCCTTATTATTACAATATGAGGGTAAAGGTTACCTCATTTCGTGGTGCGCGCTGATTCTATCCTTAGACGCAATGGCTGCTATACCCTTCGCAAGACTCAGGATTTTAAGAGAAGGCAAAAAGTTTGCAGCATTTAAGTTGTTGAATATTGGCCTAAACATTGGTCTGAACTTATTCTTTATAGTTTATTTACCGGTGCAGGTCACTCAAGATCCTAATTCTCTTTTAGCAGTAATTTATTTCCCAGAGTTGGGTGCGGGACATATTTTTTTATCTAATTTAATGGCAAACTCAATTTATCTACTGCTTTTTTCTGGCGCATTTTTGAGGCTTAAATTCACTTTTTCAATGAATATGTTGAAGCCATTTTTGGCTTATGCTACGCCCTTAGTGATTTTACAATTAGCAGGAGTCATCAACGAAATGTTCTCAAGACAATCTTTAAAATATTTGTTGCCAAAAGGATTTTATCCTGACTTGAGTAATGCAGCTGCCTTAGGCGTTTTTGGTGCATGTTTTAAACTGTCTATTTTTATGGCCTTGGCCGTGCAGGCTTATAAATTTGCTTTTGAACCTTTTTTCTTTAACCATGCCCATGAAACCAACTCTAAGCAACTCTATGCAAGTGCCATGAATGGGTTCATTATTTTCGGTGGGCTAAGTTGGATGGTTATTTCTCTAATGTTACCTGAAATTGCTCAATTGATATTTGGAGCCCATAGTCTTTATTTGAACGGGTTAATCATTGTTCCGGTATTGCTGGGTTCAGGCCTTTTAATGGGGATATTTTTTAATCTTTCCGTTTGGTACAAACTGACGGATAATACCAGAATAGGGGCTATAATAAGTGTGTTAGGAGCGATCATTACCGTCATTCTGAATGTTTCATTGATTCCCATATTAGGATTTATGGGCAGTGCTTGGGCCTCCCTAATTTCTTGGTTCTTCATGACTTTACTAAGTTATTTCATAGGAAAACGCTATTTCCCCATCAAATACCAATTATCCAAAGGATGTTTTTATTTCATTTATGCGGTATTAGCAACGGCTATGATTGTAAATTTAGAACTTTCATTGTTGAGTAGATATGGCTTGGGATTGGCTTTGGTGAGCTTTTATCTGGGTGTTGTTTATTGGATAGAAATAAAGTCTGGTGATAAAGAAATTGAATATCATTAAGTTTGTCGCTGATTTGGTTTTACCTAAATATTACGCCAACGTAGTCTCGGGCTAGAACAAAAATTTATCCTACTTAGTAGAACATGAGATTTACCATTTTTGTTTGCTTGTTAACTTGTCTTTTATGTTCCCTAACGGCACAGCGTAAAAAGAAGAATAATGCTCCAGAGAATACCATATCTAAAGGGTTAACTTTGCGTACTGAAACCCTAATTATTGAGGGAAGCAGACTCCTTATTTTAGGTAATTATCCAGCAGCAAGGACTACTTTTGAGCAAGCTAATGAACTGGAGCCAAACAACGCTGTAGTATACTTCAAATTGGCTGAGCTTGATATGATTTTTAATGCAACGGAAGCCGCACTGGTCCACATAAATCGAGCCATTGCCTTAGATGCTGAGAATAAATTTTATCTCATATTTAAAGGCGA
>JABGVR010000015.1 GCA_018645985.1 Hellea sp.
CATTAACAACCGGAAGCATTCCCGGCATACCTGCATCAACTAAGCTTACCTGACTATTGGGCTCTGCACCATATTCAGTTGAAGAACCTGAAAAAAGTTTTGAATTACTTGATACCTGGGCATGGACCTCTAGCCCAATGATAACTTCCCAATCACCAGTCTCACCTTTAATCCAGTCTTTTGCGTCAGCAACGCGTTCAGCAGTAAACATTTTATTCTCTTACCTTAATTGTAACCAAAATATTTTTAATCACTTGATCCACCATTTCGCTGGCTTTGAATTAAAAGCAGCTGCACTTTCAAGTGCACTAGCTGTAGCAAATACAGTGTCTTCGTCCAATGCCTTACCTATTATTTGCAATCCCAAAGGTAAACCGTCTGCATTTAAACCGGCGGGAATTGATATTCCAGGAAGACCAGCCAGATTTGTTGTAACGGTGAAAATATCATTCAAATACATTTCAACAGGATCCACTACTTTCCTACCCAAAGCAAACGGAGCAGAGGGGGCTGTTGGCGTGAGTATAGTATCACATTTATGCCAAGCATTTTCAAAATCTTCGACAATCCTTGCTCTTACTTTTTGGGCTCTCAAATAATAGGCATCATAATATCCAGCAGACAATACATATGTACCTATCATTATTCGGCGTTTAACTTCATCTCCAAAACCTTCCGTTCGGGTTCTCGCATATGTATCATTCAAATCGGAACCATTTGTGCGCAAGCCGTAACGCATTCCATCGTAACGTGCTAAATTAGAGGATGCTTCAGCGGGTGCAACAACATAATAAGCTGGCAAGGCATATTTGGTATGCGGTAAACTAATTGGAACAATTTCAGCGCCTGAGTCCTCTAACCATTCAATTCCCTTATCCCAGAGTATCTTTATATCGTCAGGCATTCCCTCTATCATATACTCCTTTGGTATACCAATTCTTTGGCCTTTAATCGATTTACCACAGCTTGCTCTCCAATCAGGTACTGCAACATTTAATGAAGTAGAATCCTTTTCGTCGTACCCTGCCATTGATTGGAGAAGTATTGCTGCGTCTTTTACTGTCTTAGCAATCGGTCCAGCTTGATCCAACGAACTAGCGAAAGCGACAGTGCCCCATCTAGAACATCTACCATAGGTGGGTTTTATTCCAACCGTACCTGTAAAGCTTGCTGGCTGGCGTATTGATCCCCCCGTATCAGTTGCGGTAGCACCCAAGCAAAGATCAGCTGCAACAGCTGCTGCTGATCCCCCTGATGAACCCCCGGGTACTAAATTTTCTTCTTTTTTCCATGGGTTGATCACTGGTCCGTAAGCTGAAGTTTCATTGGATGAACCCATCGCGAATTCATCTAAGTTTAACTTTCCGAGCATTACCATGCCTTGTGAATTCATATTTGCGGTGACTGAGCTTTCATAAGTGGGTTCGAATTGATCAAGAATATTTGAACCAGCAGTTGTTTTAACTCCATCCGTACAGAAAAGGTCTTTAACCCCTAGAGGTGCTCCTTCAATGATACCAATTTCGCCCTTTGCTCGGCGTAAGTCTGAATTTTTAGCTTCTTCAAGAGCTTGCTCAAATGAAGTTGTAACAAAGGCATTAAGCTCAGTAGCATTCTCACAAGCGTTAATATGCGCCTGTGTAAGCTCTACTGAGGTAAAGTCGCCCCTTTTCATTCCCTTGAGAGCCTCATCAAGTGTATACTTAGTTAAATCCGTCAATGATCTTACTCCACGCTTCTTGGCACAACAAAAAATCCATCGTCTTCTTTCGGTGCGTTCTTTAAAATTTGATCACGCTTGCCGCCATCAGAAACTACATCTTTTCGCATTGGAGACTTCATCGCAACAGCGGATGTCATAGGTTTAACATTGTCTACATCAACTTCATTTAACTGTTCTATCCAGCCTAATATTCCACTCAAGTCATCCGCAAGTGATTGCAATTCTGTATCTTCAACGTGCAGTCTTGATAGTCTTGCTATTTTTTTAACATCTTCCACGTTGACAACATTTTTTTGATTGCTCACGAAAAACTCCATTATTGCTCATGCGCGGGTTAGCAGGGGCAGAAGCGCCCTGCAAGTCATGGATTGCAGTTATAGACAAATTTCGCTATCTGAGCACAAAAAGGAGCACCAAATGACTAAAAAAGATCATCCAGCAATGAATGTTCATGTTCCGCGCAAGGGAACTAAGATTGGAAGTACCATTGGAACTTTTATTCTTAGAATTATGGGTTGGAAAATTACAGGCCAATTTCCACATGAAAAAAAAATTATCATCATTGGCGCCCCGCATACATCTAATTGGGACTTTATAATTGCGATGAGTGCCGTGATGTCTTTGAGATTGAAATTTAAATTTATGATGAAAAAACAAGCTTTTTTCTGGCCGTTTTCTTCGTTCTGGAAATACTTAGGAGGCGTTCCGATAGACCGAAGTAAAAAAAATGATATCACCATCCAAATGTCAGAATGGTTTAACTCGCAAGATAATGCCTACTTAGGCTTGACGCCTGAGGGCACTCGTTCGAAAGTCCTAGGGTTTAAGAAAGGATACTTAAGAATTGCTTATGCATCAAAAGTACCCGTTTTTTTAGTAGGAATTGATGCTGAGAAAAAAGAGGTTGCACTTGATAGAATTTGGCCTCTCAGTAATGATATCAAAAAAGATAATGATGATATTAAAGCTTATTTTGACAAGACTTACAGAGGCATACGCCCAGAATTTGGTTAAGTAAAAAATTGCAACCTATCAATGAAATCAATTTATCTCAAACATTACTAGTGATTAACTTGACGCTAACCGTCATAAGAGGGATACCTCTATATTTAGATAAAGAGTACTTGAAGTGATTTGTAGATTAAAAAATTTATTACTAATTAGTTTAAGCGCATTCTTCTTGGTATTGATAACTCACACTTTGGCTTTTTCACAATCTCTATTACGAGATACGGAGATTGAAGAGACAATGATAGATTATACAAAACCTATACTATTAGCTGCAGGCTTAAGCCCGAGTAGTGTAGATCTTTACCTTGTAAATGATCCAAGCTTGAATGCATTTGTTACCCGGGGTCAGAATATTTTTCTTCATAGCGGTATTATTTTGCAGTCTGATACACCTAATCAATTAAAAGGCGTAATAGCCCATGAAGCTGGACATATCGCTGGTGGACATATTGTTCGAAGTGATTACGGAAACAGGTCTGCTTATGGAGCGATGTTGATTGCAGCTGGCATAGGTATTGCTGCAATTCTGGCAGGAGAAGCAGAAGCTGGAGCGATGGTCTTGGGCGGCTCTCAACAATTTGGTCAGTTAGAGGCCCTCGCATACTCTAGAACAAATGAGTCAGCAGCTGACCAGTATGCAGCTCAGTATATGGAAGCAACTAAACAATCTGGACAAGGGCTTATAGATTTCTTTGATAGATTCAGAGCTCAAGAGGTGCTTTCAAATGCTAGAAGATATCCTTATTTCAGAGGTCATCCTCTATCATCTGATAGAATAGATGCTTTAAGAGAGGTCGTGGATGAAAGTGAATACACAGACGTAAAGGATACAGAAGAAGAGCAGTATAGACTAGAAATGGCAAAAGCAAAATTAAGGGGTTTCCTTGAAGGCCCACAAGTAGTCTTTTCAAAGTATCCACCAACTGATCAATCGCAGCCTGCTCGCTATGCTCGGTCTGTCGCGCATTTCAAAGCAGCTGATTTAAAAAATGCTTTAAAAGAAATCGATAGTTTAATTTTGGAAAATAACAAAAATCCATATTTTTTTGAGTTAAAAGCTCAAATACTCTATGAAAGCGGGCAAGGTCAAGCATCTCTCAAGCCAGCTCGCAAGGCACTAGAGTTAAAACCAAATGCTCCCTTATTAAAATTAGCGCTTGCGCAATCTCTACTCGAGGAAAGTGATGACTCATCAACTTTTGAAGCTATTAAACTCTTAAAATCAGCACTAAATACCGAGAGAGAAAATAGCTATGCTTGGTATACACTTTCGAGAGCTTATGGCGAAGTAGGGATGAAAGCTGAAGCCAAGTATGCTACCGCCGAACAAGCTTATGCGATTGGAGATCTTGCAAGGGCTAGCTCATTCGCAAAAAGGGCACAAACTGATTTAGAACGCGGAAATCCACTTTGGCGCCGAGCTTCAGACATTATAGTTGTATCAGATGCGCAACTCGCAAAAAAAAATAGTAGAAATCGTGGTCGCAAACCTTAAAGTATCAATAATAATAACAATAACAATGACATTTAGGTTTTTATGGCTTAATTGCAAAAACTTAAAATAAAGAAACCATTATGAAATCAACTTTAATCTCTGCAATATTTCTCTCAAGCATAGCATTTTTTGGCTGCGCTCAAGCCAAGTCGGGTATAGATTTAAAAACCTCAGAAGTTGAAGCCATAATTAAGAACTACTTATTAGAAAATCCTGAAATACTGAGGGATGCATTTATAGAACTTGATAAAAAACAAGATAGACTAGCTTTAGCAGAAATTTCTGATGCACTGTACAATGATCAAAGAGATTCTTTTATTGGGCAAAAAAATGCAAAAGTAACAATAGTGGAATTTTTTGATTACAACTGTGGGTTTTGTAAAAAGTCAGCTGGCTGGGTTGAAAAAATTATTGAGACTTATCCTAAAGATGTAAAAGTTATCTTTAAAGAACTTCCGATACTAGACTCTAGAACAAAAACATCAAAAATTGCAGCAAAGGCAGCTATAGCTGCAAATAAGCAAGGGAAGTTTGCTGAAATTCATTTTGCATTAATGAATGAACGCAGTATTTCTGAAGATAGGATTTATAAAATAGCAGAAGAAGAGGGTCTTAACATAATAAAACTAAAACAAGACATGAATGATCCAAAAGTTGAACTTTACCTAGCTGATACTTTAGCTCTAGCTACTCGCATTCCATCATTATCAGGAACACCTTTCTTCATTATAGGTGATGATCTCATACCAGGCGCAGACGAAGAAAGATTGGATGCTGCATTACAGAGTGTTCTTGATAAAATTTAACTTAAAAATGTTTTAAGTAGCAGTACTCGATATAATTAGACCTTACCTTTAAAATCAGATGCGCTATGTCGCTCCTTAATACCCTTTTCCGAACCCCATGAACGATTTACAATTGAGCCTTTTTTAAATGCGGGTCTCTTGGAAAGCTGCTTAGCCCATCTTGAAAGGTGCGTATAAGTTTCTACCTCTAAAAAATCTCCAGCCTTGTATAAAAGACCACGAGCCATAGCGCCATACCAAGGGTAAATCGCAAAATCAGCTATGGTTAATTCATTACCAATAATGAATTCATTATTTTCAAGCTGTTTATCCAGCACATCAAGTTGACGTTTAACTTCCATAGAAAAACGATCTACAGCATACTCTATTTTAAATGGCGCATAAGCATAAAAATGACCAAAACCACCGCCTAGAATAGGTCCACTTCCCATCTGCCACATTAACCAAGACATGGCCTCAGTTCGCGCCTTTCTTTCTTTTGGAAAGAAACATTCAAATTTTTCTGCTAGATAGAAGAGTATCGATCCACTTTCAAAAACTCTTTGTGGGTCATTTTCATTACTATAATCAACCATAGCCGGAATTTTAGAGTTAGGGTTTATACCAACAAATCCAGTGGAAAATTGATCGCGCTCCATAATATTTATTAACCAGGCATCATATTCCGCATCGGCGTGTCCTGCTTCAAGCAATTCTTCCAGCATAATAGTTACTTTTTGACCATTAGGTGTACCAAGTGAATAGAGCTGAATGGGGTGAACGCCTTTGGGCAAGTCTTTATCAGAAGTAGCGCCTGATATTGGACGATTAATATTAGAGAAACGGTTTATATTGTTTTCTTTCTCCCATTTCCAAACTTTAGGTGGAACATATTCTGATAGTTTTTGCATTGATTACTTCCTTATATAGAGAAGCCTATAACATATAATACGAATGATTTAATAGTAGGTTCTGAACTATTATTACCTAACTTGACGACTCGCCTAAAATATAGGATATCAATCCTGGGCCACATCTCCCCACTGAGATGAACTACATAGCTTCGTACAAAAAATCGAGGTAATGGAGAAATATTATGGCAATAGCCAAAAAACCAACGGCACGTCCCGTTGATCCCCGCTTTAGTGCGGGCCCAACAAAAAAACGACCCGGATGGTCTCTTGAAGTTCTTCAAGGGGCAGCCTTGGGACGGTCTCACAGGTCAAATTTAGGAAAAGAAAAACTAAAAGAAGTTATTGACCTTACACGTGAAGTCTTAGAAGTCCCAGCAGACTACAAAATAGCTATAGTTCCGGCATCCGATACCGGTGCCGTTGAAATGGCTATGTGGTCAATGCTAGGCCCTAGAGGAGTTGATGTAGCAGCTTGGGAGAATTTTGGTAATGCTTGGATAACAGATGCAAAAAATCAATTGCCCTTAGAGGATTTGCGAATACTCGAAGCAGACTACGGAAAATTACCCCCTCTAGACCTTTACACCGGAGATCGCGATTTAGTATTTACTTGGAATGGCACAACAGCTGGTGTGAGAGTTCCCAATGCCGACTTTATTCCAGATAATCGTGAAGGAATTACAATATGTGATGCCACTTCCGCAGTATTTGCGCAGCAGCTAGATTGGAAAAAATTAGATGTAGTTACTTACAGCTGGCAAAAAAATATGGGCGGTGAAGCGGCTCATGGAATGATAATTATAAGCCCTCATGCAGTAGAACGTCTTGAAAGCTACACGCCTCCTTGGCCTTTACCAAAAATATTTCGAATGACCAGTAAAGGTAAAATCAACGAAGCCCTTTTCGAGGGTTCAACAATAAATACACCGTCTTTGCTCTGTGTAGAAGACCACTTAGATGCACTTAAATGGGTTAAGGGTAATGGTGGCCTGCAGTTCATGCATGACCGAGCTGATGCAAATGCGGAAGTACTTTACAACTGGATTAATAAAACAGATTGGATAGCCAATCTAGCAGAAAAAGAAATTGAGAGATCAAACACTGGCGTTTGTTTAAAAATAGTAGATCCGAAAATTACATCATTACCAAAAGAACAACAAGCTGCCTTTGCAAAATCTATTGTTAAATTATTAGGTGATGAAAATGTAGCGTTAGATTTTGGATCTTATAAAACTGCCCCAGCCGGTTTTAGAATCTGGGCGTCAGGCCTGATTGAAAAATCAGACATAGAGGCCCTTATCCCTTGGTTGGACTGGGCTTATAACACAAAAATTCAGGAGGTACAGAATGCCTAGAGTACTTATATCTGATAAAATGTCTCCAGCAGCCACAGAAGTTTTTAAAAATCGAGGAATTGACGTAGATGTCATAACTGAACTGAAAAAAAGTGAACTTGTTAGAATAATCTCTGACTATGACGGTTTAGCCGTGCGTTCATCGACGAGACCAGATGCAGAAATAATTGCGGCAGCAAATAAACTAAAAGTTATCGGCAGAGCTGGGATTGGTGTAGATAATATAGATATAAAGGCTGCTACAGATAGAGGTATAGTTGTTATGAACACGCCATTTGGCAACGCTATAACAACAGCTGAACATGCTATAGCGATGTTATTTTCTGCAGCACGGCAAATCCCTTCAGCTTCAATGCGCACGCAAAATGGTGAGTGGCCTAAAAGTGAGTTTAAAGGTGTGGAGCTATTTAATAAAACCTTGGGTTTAATTGGCTGTGGGAATATTGGTGCACTTGTCGCTGAAAGAGCATTAGGCTTGCGTATGAAAGTAATTGCGTTTGACCCATACTTAACAGAGGAGCGCGCAGTAAAAATTGGTGTTGAAAAAGTAGATCTTGAGGTCTTATTTCAAAGATCCGATGCGATAACACTTCATACTCCCCTAGTCGAAAGTACAAAGAATATAGTTAATCGCGAACGCCTTGGAATGACAAAGAAAGGGGTTATAATTGTTAACTGTGCACGAGGGGGCCTAATTGATGAGGAAGCCTTGAGAGATGCTCTAAAAGCTGGACATGTTAGAGCAGCGGCACTGGATGTATTCAACGTAGAACCGGCTAAAGATAACGCTCTTTTTGGAGTTAAAAATTTTATAGCCACACCTCACTTAGGCGCATCAACTCTTGAAGCTCAGGAGAATGTAGCTGTTCAAGTGGCTGAACAAATGGCAGACTACCTAACCTCTGGAGCAGTTTCTAATGCGTTAAATACCCCAAGTATTTCAGCTGAAGAGGCACCGCGACTTAAACCTTGGGTAGATCTAGCTGGAAAGCTTGGAACTATGATGGGTCAACTTCTTCATTCCCCTGTAACCAGTGTTGAGATGACCTACAAAGGAGGAATAACAGATTTAAATAATAAGCCCATGACTGCCGCTGCTTTAGCTGGGCTTTTAAAAAATGCAATGCCCGAGGCTAACATGGTTTCGGCTCCTGTTTTAGCTAAAGAAAGAGGAATTGATTTAACAGAATCTTGTGTAGAAGAAGCTGAAAGAGCTGAAAGTTTGATCAGAGTTACTGTGACAACATCAGAACGAAAATTCGCGATTGTTGGTTCAATTTATCGCGGAGAGCCACGAATTGTAAGGTTGTTCGGAGTTCCAATGGATGCTGCCTTCTCAAAAGATATGCTGTATATTCGCAACGATGACCGCCCAGGTTTTGTAGGAAAACTAGGAAAAATACTTGGCGATGCAAAAGTAAACATTGGAACTTTTTCGATGGGAAGAATAGAAGAAGGCGGTGAGGCTGTATGCCTTGTAGCAATTGATGCTTCCGTAACTAGAGCTACAATCAACTCTATTCAAGACATAGAGCAAGTCAAAATTGTTGACCTAGTTTCTTTCTAGATAACTGCAGATACGATTCGCAATTGCAAAAGAAACACTCTAAGAAAATAAGACACGTTAGATAAAGATTCTTAGTGTGAGTAAATTATTTTACGCTTTATTATAAGGTAGTAAGCCATGGCTAATGTTGTTGTTGTTGGGTCACAATGGGGTGATGAAGGAAAAGGTAAGATAGTAGACTGGCTCTCTAACAGAGCAGATGTAGTAGTAAGGTTTCAAGGTGGCCATAATGCTGGCCACACTCTGGTTGTTGACGGTGTTACCTATAAGCTCTCTCTTTTACCATCAGGGGTGGTGCGCGGAGGAAAACTATCGGTGATAGGTAATGGAGTCGTTTTAGACCCCTGGGCTTTTTTATCGGAAATTGAGCGTATTAAATCCCAGGGTGTTTTGGTAACTCCAGAGAATCTCATAATATCTGAGTCGGCATCATTAATACTACCCATCCACTCTGAA
>JABGVR010000108.1 GCA_018645985.1 Hellea sp.
AATTATTTGCTAGACCTAGTCCCGTAAGAACAGCACGTCCTTCTGCGCCGCTGAAGTCAATGTTACCAAATACGTCATTGTTTTCAGTGTAAAGAGATACGTTTTTCTTATCTTGAGTATAGTTTAGACCCACACTAAGAGTAAGTTTATCAGTTAATTCAAAATCTGCGTTACCGAAAAGACTAATCGCTTCGTTATCCTGTGTTGCAAACTCATCAATGGTAGTATCATCAGCAAAGAATGTACCAGGAGCATAACCCAGTATGGCTTCAACACCACCCAGAACAGCAGCGCCGCCAGCAAGAAGGTCAATATAAGTTCTTGTATCATCGCCGTAAAGCAAACCAGAGTCCTGATCGATACTTTCATCAAAATAGTATCCGCCCAGCATAACGTCGACTTTATCAGATACTTCTACATCGAAACGTAATTCTTGTGTAAATGTTCTGATATCAACATTTTGATAAACATTTTTTAAGAATTCTAGAGAATTATAATCTGAATCAGATCCGTAATCGGAGTCGTTTGCGCGGTAAGCAGTGATAGATGTAACATCTATATTACCCATTTTGAATTTACTTTCGAGCGAAACGCCTCTGTCTTTGATTTCATTTTGAGAATTTGAGTTGCCATATGTTTCATATGAGAACTGGTTAGCAGAAGATGGCTGATTTCCACCCAGCGAATTTATTATAACTCTGACATCTGGCTGTCCTGCAGCAAAAGGTCCATCAATTGCAACACCTGTACCGCAACAGTTTTCATCAATAGTACTTCTGTCAAAAATCAAACGGAAAGATGTATCATCACTTGGTTCCCACATGATTTGGCCGCGCATGTTCCAACGATCAATTTCGTTAAAATCATCAGCCTCTGCTAAGTTTACAAAATAACCATCACGCTGCTGAAAGCCAAGGCCTAAACTAACTGCCATATTGTCAGTTACTGCGCCTTCAACGAAGCCTTTAGCATACATTTGATTAAAGCGGCCATATCCAGCTTCTACATAACCACCTGTTTCATAGCTAGGCGCTGATGTCACAACACTAACAACACCGGCAGATGCATTTTTACCGAAGAGAGTTGATTGTGGTCCAGAAAGTACTTCAACGCGTTCTAGATTTGGCAAATCGCCAATTTGTGCAGCTGCACGCGATCTGTACACACCATCAATGAAAACACCAACAGCTGGCTCAATACCTAAATTGTTACCACCATTACCAAAGCCCCTAATTGCAAGGCTTGTGTTAGCTGAGTTTTGAAGTTGTGATACACGGAATGTAGGAACAACAGACTGGAGATCTTTAATATCCAGTATTTGTGCCTTTTCAATTACGTCCGCAGTAGTCACAGAAACTGACAACGGCACTTCTTGTAGTGTTTTGGCACGTTTAGTCGCTGTTACTATAATTTCGTCTCCTGAGCTATCTTGCGCAAGAGCTGGTGTAGCAGCAACCATAAGAGTTGTGCCGAGTAAAAGGGTTTTTTTGAGCATGGTTTCCCCGTATGCAAAGTTAAGTTATACACCACTCATAGGTGGTATTTATGAATAAATCGCTACTATGTAGAAAGGTTTATATCAAGTAAGATAAATATTTATTGGGTAATTTGTCATGACTGTGTCTTATTTAACACACATTAAATATAGGCATGTAGAACCATTTAAAAGCACAATAACAATTAATAATAGTGTATTTTAAGAGTTTTATTTATTCATTTATGAACGCTTACATGATAAAGCTCTCATATGACTACTTTACATAACGATAAGACAGAAACTACTTTGAATGAAAAGTGGCTTACGGCAGTTGCTGATCCTAAAGATATAGGAATTCGTGTAGATAAATGGCTTGCTAGCTGGACTAAATTATCGAGAGCGCGAATTGGCGCACTTATAGAGACTAAACAAGTCAGGGCAGATGGTGACATAGTCAAAAAGCCCACCAACAAAGTAAGAGAAAATGTAGAATATGCTGTTCTCGTACCACCTCCCATAGATGACACTCCAAAACCTGAGGATATTCACTTAGATATCCTATTTGAGGATGAACAACTTATTGTCGTTAATAAGTCGGCCGGCATGACAGTTCATCCTGCCCCAGGTTCTCGCTCAGCCACGCTTGTTAACGCGCTGCTTCATCATTGCGCTGATAGCTTGTCGGGCATTGGGGGGGTTTTAAGACCAGGAATTGTCCATAGACTTGATAAAGATACATCCGGTGTATTAGTGGTTGCAAAAACCGATCGCGCGCACAGATATTTATCAAAGCAATTTGCCAAACATACAGTAGAGAGACTTTATATTAGTCTTGTTAGAAGTGCGCCAAAGCCTCGAGAGGGTAAAATTGCAAGCCGAATAGCCCGCAGCCCAAATGATAGAAAAAAACAATCGGTAGTTAGAGGTACATTAAACAATATAGAGTCATCTGAACATGGTAGGCACGCCATCACTAATTACAAATACCGCAAGGGTTATGGTCAACAACCGAATGCAGCAGTTGGCATACCACAAGTTAGTATGGTTGAGTGCAGGCTCGAGACAGGAAGAACACATCAAATTCGAGTGCATTTGGCACATATTGGATGCCCTTTACTTGGCGATCCGTTATACGGAAAACAACGTGCTTTCTTGACCAGTAAAGATACCAATGAAGCCATCGTAAAAACCGCGATTGGAAATTTAAAACGACAAGCGCTTCATGCATCAAGCTTAGGCTTTAAACACCCTACAACCAAAGAGTTCATGTTATTTGAGAGCCCCATACCAAATGATATGTCTGAACTCATTATCGCTTTAGAAAAATTAAATTAATAATAAATTTAATCCAAAAACCTTTAAAAATAGTAGAAAAACATTATATAGTACAACCGGAGATCTCTAATGGTTGATAGTAAAACAAAATTACCCGCTAAAAAGCGTGATTATAATGCAAAAAAAGCTGATGCTTCTTATACGGGAAACATGAGCCTATCAATGACACTATCGCCAGAACAAGGGCTTAACCGTTACTTACAAGAAGTTCGAAAATTTCCCATGCTTGAGAGGGACGAGGAATTTATGCTTGCAAAGCGCTGGATAGAACAACAAGATTCACATGCTGCAGAAAAAATGGTTACTTCACACCTTCGCTTAGTTGCAAAAATTGCTATGGGCTATAGGGGATACGGCCTTCCGATTGGGGAAGTTATTTCTGAGGGGAATGTCGGCTTAATGCAAGCCGTAAAGAAGTTTGATCCTGACAAAGGGTTTCGCTTATCAACTTATGCAATGTGGTGGATACGAGCTGCAATTCAGGAATATGTACTGCGCTCCTGGTCTCTCGTAAAAATGGGTACAACAGCCGCGCAAAAAAAACTATTCTTTAACTTGAGGCGCCTCAAAGGCGAAATGAAGGCCATTGAGGATGGAGACCTTACTCCCGAACATGTTACAAAAATAGCTACTAAACTAGGAGTTAAAGAAGAAGAAGTCACCTCAATGAATAGAAGGATGGGTCACGGAGGCGACGCTTCACTAAATGTTAGTATAGGGGGTGAAGATGGAAGCTCAGAATGGCAAGATTGGCTCCAAGATGATACAGAAACTCAAGAGGAGGCTTTAGGTCAAGATCAGGAGCATAATGCAAAGATGGAATTGTTAAAAACAGCCATGTCTGCTCTGAATGAGCGAGAACAAGATATCATATCCAAAAGGCGCTTAGCTGATAAACCTATGACTCTCGAAGAACTCGCTATTATCTATGGCGTATCGCGTGAGAGAATTAGGCAAATAGAAGCTAGAGCATTTGAAAAACTTCAGGAAGCTATGATTAATTCAGCCCAGTCCTCAGGACTAATTGAGGGGCATTAGTCCTAGCTAAAGCTATAAAGCAGGCGCAGGAATAATTGTAACACTTTCACCACAACCACAAGCATCCGTTTGGTTGGGATTAGTAAAGGTAAACCTAGAAGATAAAACATCTACCTCATAATCTATAACTGAACCTAAAATAAATAAAACTGCTTTTGCATCAACAACAATCTGAACTCCATTATCCTCAACTACTTCATCAAATTTTTGCGGCTCTGATATATAATCCATAAGGTATTCCATACCGGCGCAACCTCCATTTTGAACGCCTACTCTGAGAAAACCTTCATCCTTTTCGTTAAGAATTTCTCTCACTCTATTTGATGCTGCATCAGTTAATGTTACTAATTTAGCCCGAGGTTTTCTAATTTGTTTAATATCATTCATCAGCTTACAACATATTTAGTTCAAGACGCGCTTCATCACTCATGCGATCTGGCGTCCACGGTGGATCAAAAGTCATACTAACTTCAACCCTAGCAACTCCTGCAACAACTTCGCAAGCCTCCCTAACCCACTCTGGCATCTCACCCGCTACAGGGCAACCTGGCGCAGTTAATGTCATTTCAACTTTCAGGAGGCGGTCATCTTCAAGCTCCACGCCATATATTAAGCCAAGCTCATAAATATCGACAGGTATCTCGGGGTCGTATACTGACTTAAGCTGAGAAATAACGTCATTCGTAATTTGTTCAATTTCACTATCCGAAGGCTTTTCATCAGCAGGAATTACATTAATTACGTCTCGCTTAGGCTTAACGGTTTTTTCGACCTTACTCTCAAGTCCAGGTATTTGTGCATTAGCCAACGCTTCTGCTCGCCTTTGCCTATCATGTGCTGGATCAATCATTGTCATCTCTTAATTAAATTTTTTCATGATAAAAAAGTAATAGCTCTCTTTAAACCATCAACAAGTCGGTCAGCTTCCTCAATTGTATTATAAATACCAAAGCTAGCTCGCGCTGTTGAGTGTATTCCTAAGCTATTCATAAGTGGCTGAGTACAATGTTGTCCAGCCCTAATAGCAACACCATATTTATCAAGAATCTGCGCTATATCATGCGCATGTATACCATTTATATTGAAAGCTAAAACAGGTCCCTTATTTTCGGCACTTCCGATCAGTTTGAAATCTTCAATACTTTTTAATTGCTCTACGGCATGATTGTAAACAGAATTTTCATGCGCATGGATTTCAGAAAAATCATACTGTGAATACCAATCTATAGCAGCACCAAGGCCAATCGCTTGCAGTATTGGCGGCGTTCCCGCTTCAAATTTGAATGGAGGGTCATTGTAAGTCACACGATCTTCAAAAACATCTTCGATCATTTCTCCTCCTCCGTTGAATGGCTGCATTCTCTCTTGTATACTCGTTTTTGCATACAAGGCGCCTATACCCGTTGGCCCGTAAAGTTTATGGCCTGTCATGCAAAACAGGTCAGCATCTATTTCCATTACATCAATTGGCATGTGAACAGTTGATTGAGTGCCATCAACTATGAATATAGCTCCAGAATTATGTGCGAGTTGACCAATTTCCTTTACAGGATTAATCGTACCCAATACATTTGACATATGAACAACTGAAACTATTTTTGTTTTTGGGCCCAGCATGGATTTATATACCTCTAAATCCAAATTTCCTTGCTCTGTAACCGGAATGTATTTTAAAACTGCACCGCATCTTTCTCTTAAGAAGTGCCAAGGGACAATATTCGAATGATGTTCCATTTGCGATAATATTATCTCATCCCCAGGCTGTATTTCATTCATTAGTCCATAAGCAACCAGGTTGAGAGCCTCTGAGGCTCCTTTTGTAAAAATAATATTTGCTGCTTTCGGTACTCCTAAAAATTTTGCGACCTTTATTCTCGAGTTTTCATAAGCTTCTGTTGTTTCATTAGCGAGTGTATGTAAGCCTCTATGAACATTACCGTAGCTATGACTCATCTGTTCGGAAATTGCATTTATCACACTCAAGGGCTTTTGAGCAGATGCAGCATTATCAAGGTATGCTAAGTCATAATTATTAACTTTACGATTAAGGATTGGGAACTGCTTTCTTACGGCATGGATATCAAATCCTTTTAGTTTCTGAGTATTATTATTGTTAGTCATTACAATCTACCCCGAATTTTAGTCAAAATATTTTCTTGCAATTGATCATCCTTAAGCGAATAAAAAACATCGCTCACAAAAGCTTCTGTTAACATAGCCTCAGCTTCAGCACGAGGAATAGATCTTTGACGTAGATAAAAAAGAACATCTTCATCCAACTGACCAATAGTATTACCATGAGCACATGCAACATCATCAGCGTAAATCTCAAGTTCAGGCTTTGACCTTATTTTGCTCCTATCAGAAAGCATTAATGCATCATGCCGCATTTCAGCATCTGTATGCTGAGCAGGTCTATGTACATGAAATTTACCCTGAAAAACTCCATTTGATTTATCTTTAACAACACCCTTAACTAATTGTCTTATGTGGCAATTTGGCTTTAACAACTCAATATTACTGGTCATATCACAATGTCGGTTTTCACTTAATAAGTATGCACCATTAATAGTTGCATTTAAGTTTTCACCACTTGCAGTGAGTAGAGTTTCAATTCTTGATAAAGCGCTGCCAAATGAGATGGCATTTTGAGTAATTTTTGTGTTGGATTCAGAATTAATTATAGCACTTGAAATTCTTACAGTTTCTTGGGTGTCATCATGAAATATAACTCTATCCAACTCACCTTTGTCCATGATGTTTATAATTATATTTGTATTGATAAAAGAATTTGATTGGCTTTCATAGTATTCAACCAAAGATAAACATCCACCCGTATTAATATTAATTATAATTCTTGAGTGACCACTATTTAGATTACTAATTATTAAAGATTGGTCTGACTTAAAACTCTCAGGAACATTAATTTTCCAAGCTTTATTGCAGTAATTTTCAGCAAGTGCACTTGAAATATTTTTTACAGAACTAAACTCACAATCAACTTCTTCTAATGTAAGGCCATCTGGTAGTAGAAAATTAGGTTTATTTTCATCTTCAATACCATCAGATAAATGCCTCAAAGAACTTCTTAGGTCTGAATATTTCCACTTTTCATCGCGTCGGCTAGGAAATAAATTGATATCATGCGTAAGCATCATAACCCTCTACTTCTAGTTTTTTAGCAAATTCAGCATCGCCACTAGCAGCTATCCTTCCAGCAGATAAAACATGTACCTTATCAGGGACAATATAATCTAATAGTCTTTGATAATGAGTAATAATGAGGATTCCTCTTTTGGGATCTCGTAATTTATTCACACCTTCAGCAACTAACCTCAGCGCATCGACATCAAGACCAGAGTCAGTTTCATCCATAAGTATAAAATTAGGCTCAAGCATCATCATTTGAAAAATTTCCATGCGCTTTTTCTCTCCTCCGGAAAAACCTACATTCAATGGTCTTTTGAGCATTTCTGGTTTAATTTTTAATTCCGTTGCAAGTGCTCTGGACTTCTTTAAAAATTCAGGGGCTCCCATCTCGTCTAAACCGTTTGCTCGGCGTTGAGCATTTAGAGCTGTTTTAAGAAATGTCATTGTTGGAACGCCAGGTATTTCAATTGGATATTGAAATGATAAAAATATCCCTTTAGCGGCCCTCTCCTCGGGGGAAAAATCTAATAAAGATTCCCCAGAAAGTAATACATCCCCACTCGTAACTTCATAACCAGGCTTACCTGTTAAAACATACGATAATGTTGATTTTCCAGCACCATTTGGGCCCATAATAGCATGAACCTCACCCGCTGGCACGGCCAGAGATAAATTATTAATAATTTGTTTGTTTCCATTATCAACATTAGCAGATAAATTATTGATTTTTAACATTTTATTCTTTCTATTTAAACTCTAAAAATATAGCCTTATTCTTTTAGCAATCTACAGATTGCCAATTAGAAGTTACCGCATTGTTTATGCACTTAATTCTTAAACCAAAATCATTTACCAATTCTAGGTCATCTACAATCTTAAAGCTTATGAAAATCTCTTCTGCACTCACGGGTATTTTTGATTTATCAGCTGCACTAAACAATAATATGTTATCATCGTTTTGCTTGAACTCAGCTTGAGCAGTAGAAACGATATCATCCCCGCTCTTAGGAGCGAAGTATAACCTAATAACATCAATTGCTTCCCCCCGAGTTAAACCTACTCTCAAACCTGTCAAACTGGCTAGTGTTTGCGAATAATGACCATTAATAATTTCTTTTTCTTTCATTGCTGTTGATATGTGATTTGCACTAGATTGACCTTCATTTTCAATAAGACTCACAGACTGTTTTGATACATTCAATGGTTTCACATCCGTGCAGGATGTTAATATTAAAAAAAAAGGAATAAGATACCGCATTAACCAACACTGCCTTCAAGACTTATGGCAACAAGCTTTTGAGCCTCAACGGCAAACTCCATCGGTAATTCCTGCAGAACTTCCCTGCAAAACCCATTAACAAGCATAGCAACGGCATCTTCTTCGTTTAGACCTCGTTGTCTACAATAAAATAACTGCTCTTCAGATAACTTGCTAGTTGTAGCTTCATGTTCAAATTGGGATGAAGGGCTGTCACTTTCTATATATGGTACAGTATGCGCACCACATTTATCTCCAATAAGTAAGCTATCACATTGGGTAAAATTGCGAGCATTTTTTGCTTTTTTATGCGCAGTAACTAAACCTCTGTAAGTACTATTAGACTTTCCCGCACTGATGCCTTTTGAAATAATTCGCGACTTGGTATTTTCACCAAGGTGTATCATTTTTGTTCCCGTATCCGCCTGCTGATGGCCGTTAGTAATTGCTATCGAATAAAATTCTCCTTGGCTATTATCGCCTCTTAAAATACAGCTAGGGTACTTCCAGGTAACAGCAGAACCCGTCTCAACCTGCGTCCAACTTACCTTTGAGTTTTCACCGCGGCAATCAGCTCTTTTAGTAACAAAGTTATAAACTCCTCCCTTACCCTCACTATCACCGGGCCACCAATTCTGAACAGTAGAGTATTTAACTTCGGCATCATCATGAACTATTATTTCTACAATCGCGGCATGCAGTTGGTTCTCATCACGCATAGGGGCTGTGCAGCCCTCTAAATATGAAACATAAGAACCTTTATCAGCAATAATTAATGTCCTCTCAAACTGGCCAGTTCCTTGGGCGTTCATTCTAAAGTATGTGGAAAGCTCCATTGGACACCTGACACCTTCAGGAATATAGACAAATGACCCATCAGAAAATACTGCATTATTTAAAGTTGCATAGTAATTATCTGTCAAAGGAACTACCGTACCCATATATTTTCTAACAAGTTCTGGGTGCTCTTTGACTGCCTCAGAGAAAGAGCAAAATATAATACCCTTCTCAGCTAATTCTTTTTTGAACGTCGTAACCACTGAAACCGAGTCCAAAACAGCATCTACGGCAACTTTTGGCGCCCCTTTAACTCCTGCCAGAACCTCTTGTTCCTTGAGAGAAATTCCTAATTTGTCATAAATAGCTAATATTTCCGGATCAACTTCATCTAATGATTTAGGTTTATCATCATCAGATTTAGGGGCGGCATAATAATAAGCATCCTGAAAATCTATTTTTGGATAATCCACGTTAGCCCATACAGGTTCCTTTAAGTTCAACCATCTATTATATGCCTCTAAACGCCAATCAAGCAGCCACTGCGGTTCATCTTTTTTTGCTGAAATAAACTTAACAATATCCTCACTTAACCCTTTCGGAGCAAACTCTTGTTCTATATCACTATCAAAACCATATTTGTATTTTTCAGCCTCAAGTGAACTAACACCATCTACAGTTGACTTTTCAATACTAGATTTAATTTTTACTTCTTCACCCATTTGTTACTTCCGTTCTATTACGTATACTCGACCAAGCTGATAAAATCTGATCAACGTCTTTGCTCATACTTTTATAACCAAAACTTACTCTAATTGCTCCCTTAGGAGCAGAATCCAACAAACCCATTGATTTTATAATGCGATTTTCATTGGATTTACCAGAAGAACATGCAGAACCGGTTGAAACAGAAATCCCTGCAAGATCTAAGGCCATCATCATAGTCATCGCATTTAAGTTAGGAGAGGAAATAAAACTAGTATTTGGCAAGCGATCAACATTTGCCCCAAAAATATTAAGATCAGACTCGACAATTTTTAAACGCATCTCGAATGAGTCGCGAAGTTTTTTTGTAAAATCCAAATTATTCATCATAGAAGCAGCAACCCCAAAACCATGGATACCCGCTAAATTCATAGTCCCTGAACGCATTCTTCGCTCTTGACCTCCTCCACACAGCAAAGGCGAAAAAGGGGTGTTGGGACAAGCATACAGAGCTCCTACTCCTTGTGGACCGCCAATTTTATGTGCTGATATAGCTATATAATCCGCATTAAATGTCATAGGTATTTTTCCAAAAGCCTGTACAGCATCAACAAGAACTAAACCATTATATTGATGAACAATATCAACTATGGTATCTACGGGCTGCAATACACCTGTTTCCCCATTAGCAGCCGAAACAGATACGAACGGCCTACCATCAGATGAGTTCCAATTTTTTAATATTTCTTTTAGATATACAGTATCTGTGACTCCATTAACGTCAGTTGGAATGAAATCATGGGAATAACCCCAATTCACAGCTGCTTTGTATGTAGCTGCATGATCAGCATTGGAAAATAACATTTTCTTACATCCAGCGTTATGAGCAGCAAAAATCGCTGTATTTAATGCTTCAGTTCCGCTGCTGGTGAAAATAATATCCTGAGAACAAACACCCATTTCCAATCCGATGATTTCTCGAGCTTTTGAGATCATTGCCTGAGCTTTACGCCCATCACTATGCTGGGCAGAAGAATTACCATTCAGGTGCATAACATCAGTTACCGCCGCTATAACCTCAGGTCTAATCGGACAACTAGCGTTGTTATCAAGATATACTCTAGTCAAATGACGTGCCTCTAGAATTTAGAATCAATAGTGATCTACGTTTTACTGATAAAGTCAGTTTCGACTTATCATGAAAGCTATTTATTATTTCGTATAATAAAAACAATTTATTCTAACCCAAACCATAGTCATTTATGTTCCCAGAAATAACATCATGAACCGTAACAGAAACTAAGAAGTCCTCTATATGATTCTCTAAAGCTCCCCATAGATTGTGCGTTAAACAAAGATCAGATTTTCCTGTGCATGCCTTTTTAAGACTGGGACTACACCCATGAGCCTGAATATTTTCATCAACTGCATGAATTATTTTATTGAGTGTTAAGTTCTTAGCAGAATGAGCAAGCATATACCCTCCTGATGCTCCTCTGTAACTATCAACGAGTCCAGCGCGGCGTAATTTTCCAAACAATTGCTCCAGATAGTTCAATGATATGCCCTGACGGCGTGATATATCTATCAAAGGTATGAGTGCGCCAGAGCCTTGAGCCGCCATATCAGCTATAGCCATTACGGCATACCTTCCTTTTGATGTTAATTTCACTTTATATGATCTTTCTTTAAAGGTTTTGCTCGCTTTTTCATAATTGAGTCTTTAAAGGCCCAATACGAATAATTATTTCAGTCATGTAAGTATTCCGACTAGTTTAGTCAAGTTTAAGTGCATCGGCTGACTGCGACATAACAGTAACTAAGGAATATCATGCCAGAAGTAATATTTAACGGACCAGAAGGAAGACTTGAAGGACGTTATCACCCATCAGATAACCCCCAAGCCCCATGCGCTTTAATTTTGCCTCCACACCCCAAAGCTGGCGGACACATGGATCATAGAATCACAGTGGCAATGTATGAGCAATATAAAGCTCGAGGGTTCTCAGTCTTAAGGTTTAACTTCAGGGGGGTTGGTAGATCCGTGGGGGAATACGATAATGGGCAGGGTGAGTTGCAAGATGCAGCATACGCAATGGATTACATCCAAAGCTTTAATCAAAATGCACCATTCACATGGGTTTCAGGATACTCATTCGGCGCTTGGATTGGAATGCAGTTATTAATGCGACGCCCCGAAGTTTCAGGATTTATCTCCATGAGCTTGCCAACAAATACTTATGATTTTGCATTCTTGGCACCATGTCCTGCGTCAGGATTAATTACTTATGGCTCACAAGACCCGATAGTCCCTGCTGACGAAGTTGATAATGTCGTTGAAAAAATCCGAGTGCAAAAAGGGCACAAAATATATACTCATTGCATTGAAGGTGCTGACCACTTTTACACCAATCACCTAGATATAGCTATGAATGTTATTGATGACTATTTGGATGAAAATTTAGGCCCACAATATTGCCCTCCGCGTGAAATTGAATAAACTAGTAAATGTTCTTTAAATTGGTAAAGATGCATTTCAGTATGCCTTCAAGCAATTGAACGTGTCAGGACAACCCTTTTAATTCGCAAGCGCTTACTGTCAATTTGGTAAAGATA
>JABGVR010000109.1 GCA_018645985.1 Hellea sp.
CTTGTAAGATTGGCCCAGGACTTTTCTATGAGGCTACCTTTACTTGATGGGCAAGGAAATTTTGGTCCTATCGATGGAGACCCTCCAGCGGCCATGCGTTATACTGAGGTCAGAATGGATAAGCCAGCTGCTTCACTTTTGGCAGATATTGAAAAAAATACTGTTAACTTTCAGGAAAACTATGACTCTTCTGAAAATGAACCTGTAGTGCTGCCATCGCGCTATCCTAATATTTTAGTTAACGGGGCAGGAGGGATTGCTGTCGGTATGGCGACTAATATTCCTCCTCATAACTTGGGGGAAGTCATAGACGCGACGCTTGCCATCATGACGGATGAGAATTTATCTGATGAGGATCTTTTGAATATTATACCTGGTCCTGACTTTCCAACTGGAGCACTAATTATGGGGCAGAGTGGTGCTCGTTCTGGTGTTCTTACGGGCAAAGGATCAGTGACTATGAGAGCTGTTGCTGATGTGGAGGAAATTCGTAAGGACAGATATGCAATTATAGTCACAGAATTACCTTATCAAGTGAATAAGGCAAATATGATTAAAAAGATAGCAACTCTGGTTAATGAAAAAAGGATAGAAGGTATTTCGGCAGTTCGCGATGAGTCTGATAGGGTTGGTATGCGTGTGGTTATTGAGCTTAAGCGCGATGCTGTCGCTGATGTTGTTTTAAATCAATTATTTAAATATTCTGCCATGCAGCAAAACTTTAGTTCTAATATGCTGGCTTTAAATGGCGGCAAGCCAGAGCAAATGAATGTACGAACTATGCTTGAGGCTTTTTTAGGTTTTCGAGAGGAGGTAATTGCAAGACGCTCTAAATTTGATTTGAGCAAAGCAAGGGATCGAGCTCATATCCTTGTTGGCCTCGCAACGGCAGTGGCTAATATCGATGAAATCATTAAAATGATTAGAGGATCAAAAAACCCTAAAGATGCCCGCTCCAGTCTACTTTCAAGAACTTGGGATGCTCAATCAATGGGTTCACTTATTGATTTAATTGCTGATCCGCGATCATTGCTTTTAAGCGATGGAACTATACAATTAACGGAAGAGCAAGCCAAAGCGATATTGGAATTAAGACTTTTAAAGTTAACAGCTTTAGGCATGGACGAAATAACAGATGAGGCACAGAAGCTTTCCATAAAGATTATAGATTTACTTGATATTTTAAGATCCCGAGAAAGAGTCCAATCAATTATTCGCGAGGAGCTTAGTGAAGTGAAAGAAAAGTTTGCTACTCCGCGCCGCTCAATATTCACAGCAGGAGGTCTAGACTTCGAAGATGAAGACCTAATCCCGGTAGAGGATATGGTAGTAACTGTAACATCGGGTGGATATGTAAAAAGGACCCCACTAGAAACTTACAGGGCTCAAAGACGTGGTGGTAAGGGACGCTCAGGAATGTCCATGAAGGATGAAGATTATGTGACTACAGTCTTTGTTGCTACGACCCATACACCTGTTTTGTTTTTTAGTTCTTCAGGAATGTCATATAAATTAAAAGTATGGAAGTTACCCTTGGGAGGTGCCGCAACTAGAGGTAAGGCACTAGTAAATTTATTACCACTAGATCAAAACGAAACTATTAATTCAATAATGTCACTTCCGGTAGACGAAGAAGATTGGAAAAATCTTGATATCATGTTTGCTTCAAGGTCTGGTGGTGTTCGTAGGAATTCTTTAGCCGACTTCACACGAGTTAACAGAAATGGCAAAATAGCTATGAAGCCGGATGAAGGTGACGGTATTGTTGACGTGCGGTTGTGTACTGAAGATGATGATATTCTTTTAACCACAGCTATGGGTAAGTCACTTAGGTGCAGAGTTACAGATGTTAGAAGGTTTGTGGGAAGAACCTCAAGCGGTGTAAGGGGGATAAGGTTAGCAGATGGTGATGAAGTCATATCTATGGCTGTTTTGCGACACGTTGATGTATTAACGGAAGAGTCTCGTTCTTATATGAAACATGCTAATGCAATGCGTCGTGCATTAGGTGAAGGTGATGACGATATTACCGGGGAATCTGAAACAGAAAGTAGTTTATCTGATGAGCGCATCGGTGTGCTGGGCGCTAATGAACAGTTTTTACTTACTTTAGCTGACGATGGCTTTGGTAAGCGAAGTTCTAGCTATGATTATCGATGTATGAACCGAGGCGGGCAGGGTGTTACAGCGCAAGAATTAGCAAGAAAGGGAAGCGATAATGCTAAATTAGTCAGAAGTTTTACTATTGAAGATGAAAATCAGATTATGATTGTTACTGATGGCGGACAGCTTATCAGATGCCCGGTTAGGAATATTCGTATAGTTAGCCGTACATCTAGGGGGGTGACGGTTATCAAGGTTAAAGAAAAAGAAAAAGTAGTAAGCGTTGAAAGAATTGAAGAAAGCGAAGATCAAGATAATGAAAACCAAGTTAATACAGATGCTTAAGGTATTAACCTAGCCCCATTTTTCTCTTAATAGCTTTTCTTTCTTGGTGTTTATATTTACATTATTGATATCGTTACCTGCCCATTTCATAACTCTTTTGTCCATTATTGCAAACCAGAGGGGGGGGATGAAAGCTAAGGCAAAGCAACCGCCATAACCAGTTGGAAGAGAGGGGACATCGTCATAGTCCCTGAGTACTTGATAGGCTCGCATGGGGTAAGCATGATGGTCTGAGTGCCTTTGGAGATGAAATGATAAAAGATTTGAATATGTATGATTTGTGTTCCAGCTATGCTTAGGTTGACAGCGTTCGTATTTGCCATTTGATAATTTTTTTCTCATTAATCCGTAATGCTCTATGTAATTCGCTTGCGTGAGTGCTAACCAAGCTACAAAATGGTGTGGAATAAGAAACATTAAGATTGAAATTCCGAATATATAGGCAAAAATTAATAATGAGATAACAGTGATTGTATACACTTGTAGTAAATCATTTTCTAAACACCAGAAACCTTTTCCTAAATTCTTTAATCTTTTCATTTCATAGTTTACCCCTCTTTTAAATGTTCCGGAAAGTTCTCGCAGCATAAATGCATAAAAATTTTCTCCCATTCTTGAGCTTGCAGGGTCCTCAGGTGTAGCCACCCAAGTATGGTGGCCTTTATTGTGTTCTATATTAAAGTGACCGTATCCCATTATCATGTTACCAATTTTTGCGGAAAATCTATCAAGTTTATTAGATTTGTGACCAAGTTCATGAGTCATAACCATTACTCCGCCGCTATTAGCTCCTATACCTATGATTAATGCAATAATAGACCACCACGGTAGTTGTTGAGTTCCAACGAATATTACAAAACTGATATAAAGCGCAATGGATACTAGAATTAACGAGTGAACGATAAACCTGTAATAATTATCTGCCATCATAGCATTAACAACTTCTTCCGGCGGGTTATGCTCATCTTCACCCATAAAAAAGTCCATAATAGGGGTGAAAATATAGAAAAATAACATAGGCATGAGTGTGAAGATTGGATTCTTATCAAACGTAAAGAACAAATAAATTGACAGCCATGAAATAACAGGAGATGCCAAAACTACCCAATATAAATGACGTTTTTTATCAGCATAAATCACTTCGCTACCATTTTCTGTCAATCCCATGAATGTAGTCACAATTAATCCTTATAATTTTCTGTAAATGGAATGCAAAGCTGTCTCATAGGGCTTAGTGCTGATAAAATTAGCTCCAACCTGTCGACTACATAAGGGCCATTAATGTCATGGAACACTTGTCGTCCAATCTTTTTTGAGATTGTTATTCCTGCTTTTTCAAGGTTTAGGAGATGCCGGGAAACGACAGAGCGGTCTTGGGATAAATTTTTTGCAATAGTGGTTACATCGCAAACACCAAAAGATACTAATTTCTTGATAATTAGAATACGCGTGGGATCAGTTAGTGCTTTTAAAAAAGCTGTATCTAGCACCTCTATTATTGTATTTGAAATAGAATTAAGTTCAGTGTTTTGAATTTTTTTTGTTATCATTTGTGTATATATGCACACATATGCACATATTACAAGTAGATTTTATGCCAGTGTCTCAGTTCGATATAAATGAATCTTTAAGCCGCCATTTGATATTGCTAACTCAGAGGATATTAGGGGCAATTTAGTGGATTGTGCTAGTGCATTATCAGAGGTAATCATTCCAACTCGCCATCCAGAGAATTCATTTTTCATTTTTTCACCAAATGTTCTATATAGTGAAAACAGATCCTTTTTTTTACCTATCCTAGATCCATATGGAGGATTTACTATGACTAAGCCTTCAGGACCTTTTGGTCTGGATAGTTTTTCTATACTCTGAGCTTTAAAGTTGGATATATCATCGATACCAGCCCGCTTCGAGTTTTGGATGGAATGCTCAACTACATTATGGTTTCTATCTATACCGAAAAATGTAAATTCAGAAATTTTATTTTCCCATTTTTTTACAAAATAGTCTACTAATTTTTCGTCGTAGCTATTAAGGTTTTGAAAGCTAAATTTCCTATTTCTTCCCGGCATTAAATTACGTGATATTTCTGCAGCTTCTATAATAAATGTTCCAGAACCACACATCGGATCTAAAACCGGTTCATTCCCTGTGTAACCACAATAATATAATGCTAAAGACGCTATGTTTTCTCTGATTGGCGCTTTTCCCGTTGCTAATTTGTAACCCCGTTTGTACAGACCGTCTCCTGACGTATCGATGGAAATAATAACATTATTATCAATTATTCTAATTTTGAATACGATATCTGCACTTGATACAGATCCTGCTATTTTACTGCCTATTTCTTCAGAAATAGCCCTTTCTATTCTTTCAACAGCTGCGCCAGCATGGTATATTTTATTTTTTCTATTTGTAACTACTTCTGCTTTTATACTCATGCCTTTGGAAATTGTAATGTGCCATGGAAACTTTCGTGCTCTTTTATCAAGTTGAGCCAAATGAAATGCTCGAAATTCACCTATGCGGGCTAACACTTTTGTTGCGCCCCTCAGATACATATTGGCTTTCCACACATCCACCCAATCTCCTGTTATGGAAACTCCTCCTACAAGTAACACTGGATTAGTAAATTCAAACTTTTTGATCTCATCATGAAGCAGATGTTCTAGTCCCAGCTGAGTGGTTATAAATATTTCAAATTTATCTGTTTGTTTCATATTGAAACATATATGCTCATATAAACGTAATAGTAAGCGCAATGTAAATTTAATGACAAAAAAACGATTTACCTCGTTGTCAACTAATGAGAGGATGCATAATGGGCAAAAAACCTATCAATTACATAAATGTCTTAAGCTCCTCGAAAAGCATCAAAAAAAGGCAGTTTGTTTACAGTGGCGGTGTTTTTACCGAGGACTTAGTCGCAGCAGTAATTGTTACTATTTTATTGGTTCCGCAGTCGTTGGCTTATGCATTACTAGCTGGCTTGCCTCCACAAGTTGGAATATATGTCTCTATTTTTCCTTTACTAGCATATGCTCTGTTAGGGTCGTCTAAATATTTGAATGTGGGGCCCACAGCAGTTATTTCCATTATGACTGCTGCATCAATATCTATGTTGCCTGAAGGTGAACGTCTAATTAGTGCCGCAGCCTTAGGGGTTATGACAGGAAGTATATTATTAGTGGCATGGCTTTTTAAAGCAGGGTTTATAATGAATTTTGTTTCTAGGCCAGTTGTTTCCGCTTATATTACTGGTGCTGCACTTTTGATCATCATAAGCCAGATAAAACATATTTTTGGGGTTAGTATAGAGGGTAATACTGCGATAGCTATGGTTAATGAGTTGCTCAGGAATATGTACAATATAAATGAATACTCAATGCTTATTGGTCTTTCTGCAATTTTTTTACTTATAATTATCAATCGTTATTTAGCTTATAGTCTAGTAAAGTTAAGAATAAAGAGCCGAAGAGCAAAACTTGTTGGCAGAGTAGCCCCGATATTAATTGTTGCTATTTTTATAATAATCAGTTCATTTTATAATTTTAAAATAACTTTAAATTTAAACGTTGTAGGTGAAATTCCAAAAGGCCTGCCGCCCATTAGTTTTCCGGTACTGCCATATGAAGCCTTAGAGTCTCTTCTGATGCCAGCGGTTGTTATAGCGGTTGTGGCTTTTGTTGATAGCTGTTCCACAGCTCAGGAATTAGCTGCCAGGTCCAGAAGCAGGATTGATTCCAATAAAGAGCTTTTAAGTCTTGGCGCATCAAATTTTGTTGCTGGTATTTCTGGTGGTTTCCCTATTAACGGGAGCATGTCACGATCAGCCGTAAACTTCAATGCAGGTGGAAAAACTAGGATGGTGGGTTTGCTTGTTGCTTTGATGATGGCATTTACCGCTGTTTTTCTGACGCCATTGCTCAAAGACTTACCTTTAGCGGTACTGGCTGCATTGATAATAGTTGCATGTTTTAGTTTATTGGATTTTCAAAGTCTTTGGAAAACTTGGGTTTATAGTCGTGCTGACGGAATTACAGCGATAGCAACATTTTCCTCAGTTTTAATGTTTGGGGTCCAGTGGGGCGTTTTAGCCGGTGTTATTCTTGCAATGGCTCTTCATATTAATTCAACACTATTACCTTATATGCCTCTTGTCGGTCGTTTTCCTGGAACGGAACATTACAGAGATTCTAGAAGATTTAATGTTGAAACTAACGAAATAGTAAAAACATTAAGAGTCGATGAAAGCTTATACTATGCTAATGCTAGGTATCTAGAGGATAGGGTGGCTCAAGTTGTTGAAAATAGTCCTGACCTTAAAGACCTTATCCTAATGTGCACAGCGGTAAACCGGATCGATGCTAGTGCTTTGTCAAGTTTGGAGGAAATAAATAAGCGCTTGAGAAGTGCAGAGATTAGACTTAATTTTTCTGACATGCAAAGTCGTGTGAAAGAACGTCTATTTAGATCTAATTTTTTAGAAAAACTTTCGGGACAGATTTTTCTTTCACAACATGAAGCGATGGTAGCATTAGGCCCTGAACCAGATTGGAATGATCTTTCAGATCATATAGATATACATTAAATATAAAAATTTATTTACAGCAAGCTAGCATTACGTCTATTAATAACTTGAATTGCCTTGAGCCCAAATTTGGTTGCTCGGCCTACAAATGTGAGATTATCAATGCCGGATATAACATTATCCGAAGACGACTTTTTGGGAAAAATTGGTGCAGAAAAACCCACTAAATCTCGTCGACGGAAAATTAGGTCTGTTTCTTCGGGCAATAAAAGCCTCAAGAAAAATATAAATTTATTTGCTGCCCTTGATTTGGGCAGTAATAATTGTCGGTTGCTAATCGCTCGCCCAACTGATGAGGGATTTAGCGTAATTGATAGTTATTCAAAAGCTGTGCGGCTTGGCGAAGGCTTAAGTAGTACTGGATTACTATCTAATAATAGTATGAATGCTGCGATTGAAGCTCTGAAAATCTGTGCAAAAAAAATAAAAACTCATCGCGTTAAGCGGTGGCGGTGTATAACCACTGAAGCTTGCAGAAAAGCTTCAAATGGAAAAGATTTTTTAGATCGTGTAAAAAAAGAGACAGACTTATCACTTGAAATTATTTCTCCCCGAGTAGAATCAAGGTTGGCTGTCATGGGGTGTATAAATTTAATCGATACCACTAAAAATGTGGCATTAGTTGTAGATATTGGTGGGGCTTCAACGGAATTAAGTTGGGTAGATGTTCGACGCCTAAAGGATGAAAGTGCATCCACAAAAATATACAGACCTCCTATCAGTGCATGGGCTTCATTACCTATAGGCGTGGTAACTCTATCTGAACGAGTTCCGGAATTAGAGAATAGAACATTATGTTATGAAACAATGAAATCTGTTGTTCGAGATGAAATTAATAAAAGCGGTTGTAAAAATAGGTTTGTTAATACCTTTAAAGAAGGAAAGGGACATATTATTGGGACTTCAGGGACAATCACTTCTCTGGCAGGTATTCACTTGAAACTTCCTTATTATCAACGCCATAAGGTTGACGGTCTCTGGTTGCGAACAAGTGACGCTATTAAGGTCTCTAGGCACATGTCTTCACTGTCTTCTGAGGAGCGAGCAAAAGAACCATGTATAGGTGAAGAACGTGCAAACCTTTTAGTTGCAGGTTGCGCGATTACCGATGTTATCTGTGAAATCTGGCCGGCTAAGATTATACGGGTTGCTGACCGGGGGCTTAGAGAAGGTATGCTGATGGGATTAATGCAGCAAAGGCAGAAAGTAAAAATAATGAATGGATTGTAGTATGACCGAGAACGAACCTAAAAAACGTATGTCTGGTGGAAAACCTGAGACAGCAAAGCGAGAGCGGCAAACAAAACCTATTGATATGAATAATGCTACTCGAATGATGACGCATAAAGTGAAAACTGCACGCGGAAGAAAAATATCTTCTAAACTCTGGATAGAGCGACAGATTAATGATCCATATGTAAAAGAAGCAAAAATAAAGGGATATAGATCAAGAGCAGCATTTAAGCTATTGGAATTAAACACGAAATTTGAATTAATAAAGAAAGATGCTTTAGTGGTCGATTTGGGATGTGCTCCAGGCGGTTGGGTTCAAATAGCCCTCAAACTTGGAGCGGACCGAGTAGTTGGCATTGATTTATTACCCGTCGAGCCAATAGGATCAGCGGACATGATTGAAATGGATTTTATGAATAAAAATGCGCCTAAAGTTTTACGAGAGAAACTTAAAAGAAAGCCCGATATCGTACTTTCTGATTTAGCAGCCAATACTACAGGTCACAGGCAAACAGATCATTTAAAAACTGTTGCTCTTGTAGAGTCTGCTGCTGATTTTGCGATGGAGATTCTTAAGCCTGGAGGCTCTTTTGTAACAAAAGTTTTTCAGGGAGGTGCAGAAGAGAAGTTATTAGCTATGCTTAAAAAATCATTTAAAACTGTGAAGCACGCCAAGCCAAAAAGTTCGAGGGCGGGAAGCCCCGAAATGTATTTAGTTGCTAAAGGCTATCGTCATAATAATTGAAAAATCACGATAATGTATAATTCAATTAAATTTCCCTTTGCATTTGACGATTAACCCTGATAACTCCCGCTTGCAAAAGTAGGAGGATCCCATGGAGATTCGTGAAGGATTAACCTTCGATGACGTTCTTTTGCAACCGCGAGCATCGGAAATACTTCCAGCTGACGCAGTTCTTAAAACTAGATTGACTAAGTCTATCAACATTAATGTGCCATTAATATCAGCTGCAATGGACACTGTCACTGAAGCACCCCTAGCTATTGCTATGGCGCAGACAGGCGGAATTGGTGTGATACACCGCAATTTATCAATTGAGGAGCAAGCTGAAGAGGTTCGTAAGGTGAAACGTTATGAGAGCGGTATGGTGGTTAATCCTGTAACTATTTCACCAAATGCAACTCGTCGTCAATTAGGCGAAATAGGTCAAAGGTTAAATATATCTGGTATTCCTGTTGTGGAAAATGATGGAAGGCTGGTAGGTATAGTTACAAATAGGGACGTAAGGTTCGCCGATGACCCTGAAGAGCTAGTTTCAAATTTGATGACAACTAATATTGTTACAGTGAAAGAAGGTATATCTGAATCTGAAGCGCGCGCATTACTGCATAAGCATCGGATAGAGCGTCTTCTTGTTGTAGATGATAGGTATAGGTGCGTTGGGCTAATTACCGTCAAAGACATGGATAAGGCGCTTAGTCACCCTAATGCCTGTAAAGATAATCGAGGTCGTTTGAGAGTGGCCGCTGCTTCTACAGTTGGTCAATCGGGTTATGACAGAGCAATTGCTTTAATGGATGCTGGGGTTGACGCTGTTGTGATTGATACAGCTCATGGTCACTCTAATAAAGTGATCGAGATAGTTGAGCGTTTAAAAACTGATTATCCAAAATCTCAGATCATAGCAGGTAACATAGCTACAGCTGAAGCTGCAGATGCTCTCATAAAAGCTGGGGCTGATGCCATAAAGGTGGGAATAGGTCCTGGCTCAATATGTACAACGAGAATTGTTGCGGGAGTTGGGGTGCCTCAACTAACGGCTATTGTGGATGTCTGTAGAATCGCTAATAAAGCTGGAATACCAGTTATAGCAGATGGGGGTATC
>JABGVR010000016.1 GCA_018645985.1 Hellea sp.
AAATATTCATCGACATTGCCATTATCATCAACTCTAGATTCAATTATTTTCCGCAAACTATAGTAAATATCTTCAGTGTTCTGGTTTGCTAATTGCCTGTTTCCCATAAAGCTACTATTTATGTTGGAAATCAGCAGCGCAAGATTTTGTTCAATTTTCGCCCGCAATAAATAGCCGATAGATTTAGTTTCAAGAACTTCAGACCAGAGCTTCTCAATTTGTCTCTGAGGGGATGTTTTTTTACTATGCTCTTTTGCCATGATTATTTGCGTTCCTCTGCTTTTCTAATGCTACGAAGAGACAGATCTTTGTGTATAAATAAAATTACTTCCATATAAAATAACAGAAAAGTGACATTTTAGCATATATATTCTATATTTTAGGCACTTCATGATGGCTGTCAAAGGTTATAGGATTAATGATACGGAATTTTTCTTTGACTTTATGTTAAATTATAACTGCGCTATTTCACGGCAGACTTTGGGTTTAAGTTTTATAAAAAACACCCTATAGGCTGTTTTAACTATAGGCCCAATACTCCACATATGTCTGCACTTAAATGATGTACAATTATATTTAATGCACAGGCAAGTGAAGCATTGCAGGTGTCATTATAAAGGTAGTTATAGAGACATCTGAATGCTGACCAGCCCTATTCCATTACTGATAGGTTTAAAATGGTTATTTATATGAGCTTAGTGCAGACCTCGAGCATTGTTTATATATTTCAATTTTTTACTCTTTGGGTAACCTTAGACTGTTGCCTTCTGAAGCATCTTTGGTAAGGGCTATATAAAGGTCAAAGGCAACCTTTCTAGGGCTGCAAAGTTTGATGAGTGTTTTTTCTGCCATTACCACTACTCCATATTTTATGACGTCTTAAGAAACAAATCTTGGCAAGAAACATTAACAGAACCGAACACTACAAACGTTAATGCTACGTTTGAGGCCCTATCCGTTTTGGTGGTTAGCTTTCGATACTATCCATAAAGCTCGGCATCATATTTGGTATCGTATACCTTTTTGTGACCATAAAATAAAATATTAGAATGAGTAAAAAACGATAATGATACATATGGATTAAACCTCAGCGGCACCATTTTTCTGTGTTTGCAGTTAAGTGGTGTGAGGTGAGATGAGAAACAAATATGCCCCAAATCATGTGCTGTTCTGTGATGGTATCTTTTATTATGTAAAGCGTGTGCTTTCTGATTTAGCTGAACATTATCAGGTGAAGCGTTTGTGCTTCACCCTCATAACAAAATCATTGTCCCATGCAAATCGCTCTGAAAAGTATGCACAAGGATTGTTAGTCTGACAGTCCTAAATTTGGCGGGCTACCAGTTATTTAATTTCTGTTTTTGACTGGGTCAATTCTTGCCCTTTTCTGTCATCAAAAGTGCCTCGAAGCAAAGACAGTGTAGGCCTTATTCCAAAGCAGTGGCGCCCGTTTCCATGCTGATAATTTTGCCATCTTTTAACATGGCGACCAACATGACAGCTTCTCTGCTATCATCTGGGTAGGACATAAAAGCGTGCTGTACCAGGACATCGTCATTTTCATAAATACAACGGCAAGATTCTTGGATAAATTTTTCATTTTCCATCATCCCGGTAACCATAGGCGCCCATTCTGTTTTTGAAAAAGTGTCGCCAGATTTATGAAATGTTGCTACGAAATCTTCGTGCAATAGGTCAAGATAGTCACCTACGTTTCTATCAGACATTGATTGATTTAATTTATCGTTCAAAGACATTGTATCGTCCCTATAAAAGTTAAACACATACTCCTAAAATCATAGTAGGAGAGGGCGCTGATCTGTCAATAGAGACGCTATCTAAATTCTCCCAAATGCTGAATAAAAAGGCAGGTCTTACCGCCTGCGTTAGCAGTGTTGAAACGGCATCATCGCTAAATCTCTTGTGGGCATGCCGCCCCAAGCAATGCGTATATGCGGGTCATGTAACGAAGGTGCGACATTTTTTCATCTTAAAAATACTGGTAATATTTCCTGTGCAAAGCATATCAACATAAGAGCGTCAGCTCTTTTTTGTAAAAATGCTCTTCATTTTAACTAGAGACAAAAATAGGAAATATTGATGAAAAAATTAATGATAATTTTAGCACTTCTTTTTTCTACTCCTGCAGTGGCTGCAGATATGACTATTGACATGCAGAAGAAATCCTACAGTGTCGAAGTAGCAAAAATCGACGTAGGTGATACAATTACATGGCTGCCAAAATCTAAAGGGCATAATGTTGAGATAGTGGCCTCACCAAATGAGTTAAAGTTTAAATCCAAGAACAATAAAGGGACGTCCCTGACATTTGATACGCCCGGAATTTACTATTACTGGTGCACACCGCATAAATCTATGGGCATGATCGGCCTTGTTGTTGTTGGCGGTGATACATCAAACAAAGATGATATTGCTAAAGCAAAGGCGTTAGGCAAAAGCAAGAAGAAGCTTCAGGCGCTGCTTGCCAGCTTGTAAGTCTCAGTCATTAGACGTGATCATAACTGATTGCGTCTAATGGCAGGTCACACGAGACGATATGATGTAGCCTATGATGTGGTGGGTCCCACACTATTTTGCTGTGAAACAGGCATGACAGACCTTTGCCGGGCATTAGGCTTTTGTTTGCCTGTCTGTGCTGACAGTCTGCTCTCTTTCGATTTTCAGTTGAGCTTCACGGGCTTTTTCCAGCGCCTGAATAGCAACAACGCTTATCACATACCATGTCGTAAAATGATCCAGCAGGTGGTCGCTTAGCGTGGTATCTTCACTCTTATGTAACATTCTTTAACTCGACAATAATGTAATCTCATACTAGTTACTGAATGCGCCCGGGGCAAAGAAAACCTGCACGCCATATCGGCTGCAAAAGCAATAAGAAGATACAGCCCCAACACTCCCCCCGCCGAGGCAGTGGTATGTAACTAGTGTTTTAGGCGTATATCAGACGCACTGATGACATTATATGTAGGGGTAATATTTAGCCGACATCACCAGACCACCTATCTGTTACATACTTATTACTTGATAAAATGAAATGTGACAGCTTCTTAAGCACTGTTTTCTAAAAACCTTAATAGTGTACTGATAGCTCTCTTTTACTCATCTAAAAGAGCGGGACATGTTGCGACCCAGCATCCCCGCTCGCAAATGCGTGCCTATATGTTATTTGTTATCTTTGATGCGTTTTCCGATTTTGCGAATGCCGATATAGAGCGCCAAGGCTAGGATGGCGAGGATGAATGTATCAGTATGTGATACGCGCTCACCGCTGAATAGGGCTGTAATTGTGCCAAAAATTTCCATTGATAGTTCTTTCTAATGATACCAAAGCTGGTCTTCACCTCTGGCGGTTATGCGGATGAAAAAGGCTAGGCAGGGCGCCTGTACGTGTCTGTGTGAGCCACATCAGTTAAGATAACCTATTCTGAGGCAGGGGTTTGCCGAACTTCATCTTCTTTGACAGGCTTATAGGTTCCGGATGTCTCAAACTTATTGTCGGCATCAATGTGAACAAAGTCTGCTTTGGTTCGGGTGAATATTTCCCGATCAATATCAAACCAGAAGGAGGGCGGGTCAAAGGTGCCGACTGCAATCGCAGTTTTGCCCCGCAAAAAATCAGAGTCGATTTGCCAATGTGTTGTCGTGCCGCACGTAACGCAGAATGACGTTGAAACCGTGTTTCCGGACTGTGTCTGATAGGAATGTTGTGTGAGCGTGCCTGACAGAATTTCAAGATCTGTTTCTGAGAAATACGCGCCAACACCAAAGGCAGACCCTGTCCGAAGCTGACAATATCGGCAATGACACACAGCATGAATGTCAGGATAGCCAGTCGTTCTGTATCTTACTGCCCCGCAGGCACAGCCACCTTCATGTGTC
>JABGVR010000017.1 GCA_018645985.1 Hellea sp.
AGTTCAGAAATTGACTTTTGGTCGATACTGAGTATATTCACTGCAAAATGCTCTGCTTGTTGAAATAGGCTAAATAATGTTGCCTCACGACCAATACACCATGAAATAAGGGGTGGGTCTAATGAGACTGTCGAAAAACTGTTAACAGTTATTCCTTGAGGTCTACCTTTAGTATCTATGGATGTGATTACGGTGATACCCGTCGCAAAATTTCCAAAAGCATTGCGTAAATCTTTTGGTGTTGTATTTGTCATATTCTGAGCCTTGAGATGTATAATTTAAATTTATAGGTGCTAGGGTAACCCAATAATACATAAATTAAAAAGTACCTAAGATTAAATTTCATTATAGTTAAGAATTAAATCTGGAAATCGACTAGGCATATAAATCTCGTGCTACAATCATAATTGATTGCAGTCTTTTTGTAATCTTGAATTTAAAATTATAAGAAAGACTATATTCAACTTAATTGGCTCAAAAATGAAAAAGCTAGGTAACTCAATTTTCTTGATACAAATATATATTCAACTCTGTTCTGTCTGGCGTTCTTTTTTTTCAAAATAATAATATAGGGAGTATCTTCACTTGAAGAGCTGGGATTTAACTGAATTCGAAGTCGAGCCTATAGATGGCAGATCACGTTTCCATGATTTCAACTTACCTATAATTTTGATGCATGCAATATCAGATCTCGGTTTTCAATATTGTTCTCCTATACAAGCAAGAACATTGCCATATACACTCAGAGGACATGATATTGTTGGTAAGGCGCAAACTGGTACTGGAAAAACTGCAGCTTTTTTGACAACAATTATAACTGAACTCCTCAATAATCCAGTAGAGGATGATTATTTTGCAGGGGAGGCTAGATCACTGATTATTGCTCCCACTCGTGAATTAGTGATGCAAATAGCTGGAGATGCAAGAGATCTTTGTAAATATACAAACTTAAAAGTGCATAGCTTGGTTGGAGGTATAGATTACGATAAGCAAAAACGATATTTACATGACAGTCTCTGCGATATACTAGTAGCTACACCTGGACGTTTGTTGGACTTTGCTAGTAGTAATGATGTTTATTTGGATAGAACGGAAATTTTAGTTCTTGATGAAGCGGATAGAATGCTTGATATGGGTTTTATTCCCCAAGTTAGAAGAATTGTTCGGCTTACTCCACATCCAGATCATAGGCATACAATGTTTTTCTCTGCAACCTTTACACCAGAGGTAATAGAGCTTGCAAGACAATGGACTGTTGATCCAACAACTGTAGAGATCGAACCCGACAATATTGCTACAGAAAGTGTAACCCAAAAGGTATACATCACCTCTACAGAAGAAAAATTTGAGCTATTAAAAAATATTATCCAGCAAAACGAGGTTGAAAGCGTGATTGTTTTTGCTAATAGACGTGATCAGTGTCGAGGGCTTCAGAAAAAACTTAAAGACAAAGGTTTTCATGTTGGACTCCTGTCAGGCGAAGTCCCACAAGGGAAGCGAATAAAAACATTAGAGGATTTCAAGTCTGGAAAACTAACTATACTAGTAGCTACAGATGTGGCCGGTAGGGGCATTCATATTGATGGTATAAGCCATGTGGTAAATTATACTTTACCTGAGGAGCCAGAGGATTATGTTCACCGTATTGGTAGAACTGGTAGGGCAGGAGAGAATGGAACTTCAATAAGCTTCGCTTGCGAGGATGATGCATTTTTATTAGAACCAATAGAAAAATTACTTGGATCAAAGCTTTTAGCAGAACTTCCAGCAAAAGATCTTTTACCATAGGATAAAATTCAATCTCAATTTCTATAGACTTGCTTTCAAGGAAAGAATGTAGAGATACTAATATCGGAGTCTTACCTTTATGTCATTCGCTAATCTTGGCCTATCAGCCGATATAGTCCGTGCTGTTTCTGAGCAAGGTTATATTCAACCTACACCAATTCAAAAAAAAGCTATTCCTATAGTATTAAAGGGCCTAGATGTTCTCGCAGGTGCACAAACAGGAACGGGTAAAACAGCTGGATTTACCTTACCCATGCTCGAGATATTGAGCCAGTATAATCAAGAAAAAGGTTATCGACCCATCAGAGCACTAATAGTTACTCCAACAAGGGAGCTTGCTGCACAAGTATCAGATAATGTTACAAGTTACAGTAAATATCTGAAAATAACATCTACGGTTGTTTTTGGGGGTGTAAAGATAAACCCCCAGATTAAAAAATTACGCTCGGGTATAGATATATTAATAGCTACTCCTGGGCGTCTTCTCGATCATGCTAATCAAAAAACAATAGATCTTTCTAAGATAGAAATACTTGTATTAGATGAAGCAGATCGAATGCTAGATATGGGATTTTTACCAGACATAAAGAGAATTTTAGGTCTATTACCAAAGCAACGTCAAAATCTCCTATTCTCAGCTACTTTTTCTGATGATATAAAGAAGCTTGCAGATAAGCTGTTAAATAAACCTAGGTTAATAGAGGTTGCCCAAAGAAATACAACTGCTGAAAGGATAGAGCAGGTCGTTCATTTGGTGGA
>JABGVR010000110.1 GCA_018645985.1 Hellea sp.
AACAAGCCATTAAGACGGGTTTAGGTTTAAATGCGAAAATTAATTTGTATTCACGATTTGATAGAAAGAACTATTTTTACGTTGACTTGCCGCAGGGATACCAAATTTCTCAATTTGAACATCCCATCGTTGGGGAAGGAAATATTGAAGTTCTCCCAATTGATGCTGATGGTAATACTATGGATCCCGTTATAGTCGGTATTGAAAGATTACATCTTGAGCAAGATGCTGGAAAGTCAGTGCATGATCTCTCACCTGACGAAACTTATGTAGACTTAAACCGTTGCGGTGTTGCTCTGATGGAAATTGTTTCAAAACCTGATATGCGCTCTCCAGAAGAAGCTTCAGCTTATGTTGAGAAACTAAGAGGGATTGTTAGAGCTCTGGGTACCTGTGATGGTGATATGGAAAAAGGAAACTTAAGGGCTGATGTTAATGTTTCTGTGAGAAAGCCCGGAGGGGAGCTGGGAACTCGATGTGAGATTAAAAATGTAAATTCCATGAGATTTATACGCCAAGCTATCAATTATGAAGCTCGAAGGCATATAGAGATTATAGAAGCAGGTGGATCTATTGATCAAGAGACGCGCCTGTTTGATAGTATAAAAGGCGAAACACGTACCATGAGGTCAAAAGAAGATGCTCATGATTACAGATACTTTCCAGACCCTGATCTTTTACCTTTAAATATCGAACAATCCTATGTTGATGATTTAAGGGCTGAACTACCAGAGTTACCTGACGCGATTAAGAATAGGTTTATGAACGACTATAATCTATCTGAATATGACGCACGTATTTTGACAGCGGATAAAATAAAAAGTGATTTTTACGAACTCGTAGCACACGGGCGTGACGCAAAAATAGCTGCTAATTGGACAATGGGTGATTTATTTGGGGCGCTCAACAAATCTGGATTAGACTTGAATGAAACACCTGTTTCAGCAAAAATGTTAGGTGAGCTTATTGATAGAATTTCTGACAACACTATTTCAGGAAAAATTGCTAAGAGCGTTTTCGAGCGAATGTTTAACGGTGAAGGTAATGCTGATGAAATTATAGAAGCTCAAGGCCTAAAACAAGTAACAGATGTAGGCGCAATTTCTGCTATTGTTGATGAGGTTATAGCTAATAATAATGAACAAGCACAAAAGGCAGCAGAAAACCCTAAATTACTTGGTTTCTTTGTGGGGCAAGTCATGAAAGCCTCACAGGGTAAGGCTAACCCTCAAGTTGTAAATCAGTTGCTCCGTGAAAAGTTGGGGCTTTAAAGCACTTAAATACTTTCTGAATTGGTTAAAGCTATTCATATTAGCTAAATTAAGGAACAAAAGAATATGAAATTACAAGAAGGCCCTGCTTTTGGGGCATTAGTAATTGGATTTGGTTTCGCATATTTTATGTACGAAGCTCAGAAGAATGTCTTTTTTTCTTTATTATTAGGACTGGTTATAGCAGTGGCTGACTACTTTTTTCTAGTTTGGGTGTCTGGGTTTAAAAAAGGAAAAAAATAATGAGTTTTAATACTAATAAAACATCTACTGTGACAGAAGCATTAGAATCTCGTATCACGTGTAGGGATTTCTTAGATAAGCCTGTATCTGACAAAATTCTGAAAAGAATTTTAGAGACTTCATTGCGAAGTGCATCAGGCGGAAACCTCCAGCCATGGAAAATACATATCATTCAAGGAGAGACATTAGAGAAGTTTAAAAAAACGTGTGTTGATAGAATGATGGCTGGAAAAGTTGAAGAACCCACTTACCCTGCTTACCCATCACCATTATGGGAGCCACAAAGATCTTGGCGTTATAAACTTGGCGAAGACATGTATGCTCTCATGGGTATTGAAAAAGATAATAAAATGGGTCGACTAGCTTGGTTGGCGCAAAACGGAAAATTTTTTGGTGCACCCATTGGTATCATTATAACGGGTGATAAAAGGCTGGATCAGCCGCAATACATGGATATAGGTATTTATCTACAAAGTTTGATGTTACTTGCAAGAGAGGAGGGCTTGCATACTGCTCCTCAAGGTTGGTGGCGTAATTGGACTTCTGTTTCACATGATCTTTTGGATATTCCAGATGAAGAAGAGGTTCTAGTTGGAATGGCGTTAGGGTACGGTAACCCTGATCACCCTGTTAACGCTTTATATGCGGACAGAGCTAATCTCGATGACATTGCTAAATTTTACGACTAACTTGTGGTTTAAAGCTAAAGCTTACAAAAAAATTATCTGATTAGCTCGCGTAATAGATATTTTTGAATTTTTCCTGTAGAAGTTCTAGGAATTTTTCTGAATATTATTTTTTTAGGAACTTTATAAGACGCTAGTGACTGTCGACACCATTTAATAATTTCATCTTCGTTGATTTTTTTACCAGATTTTGTCTCTATGAATGCACATGGTGTTTCTCCCCATTTTTCATGTTTCATAGCAACTACGGCTGCTATGCCCACAGATGGGTGGGCGTAAAGTACTTCTTCTATCTCAATAGAAGATATGTTTTCACCTCCTGAAATGATAATATCTTTTGAACGATCTTTAAGTTGAATATAACCATCAGGATAAGTAACTCCTAAATCCCCTGAATGAAACCACCCCCCTTTAAAAGCGGCTTGAGTTGCTTTTTTATTCTTAAAATAACCTTTCATTACAACATTTCCTCGAAACATCACCTCACCAATTGTTTTACCATCATGAGGTACAGGTTCCATGTTGTCTGGGTCTAATACCTTAAGGTCTTCGAGGGGTAGGTACCTAACGCCTTGGCGAGATTTTAATATTGCTTGTTCTTCTATGGAAAGATTGTCCCATTCTCTGTGCCAATCATTTACAACTGCAGGGCCATAGGTTTCAGTTAGGCCATAAAGGTGAGTTACATCAAACTTTTCTTTGTGCATTGCCTCTAGAACCTTAGCTGGGGGAGGGGCAGCAGCTGTAAAAAACTGTACTTTATTCTTTAAGTTATATTTTTCATTTTCCGGTGCATTTATAATAAGTGACATAACAATGGGCGCCCCGCAAAGATGAGTAACTTTATGATCATGAAGCGCTTTCCATATCGGGCCTGATTTAACATCTCTTAAGCAAATATGTGTTCCAACTATTGCAGACATAGTCCAAGGAAAACACCAACCGTTGCAATGAAACATTGGCAAGGTCCATAAATAGTTTGAGTGTTTCTGCATCGAAGTCGTAAGTGCATTGCCTTGCGCCAATAGATATGCACCGCGGTGATGAGACACAACGCCTTTTGGATTTCCTGTTGTGCCAGATGTATAATTAATAGAAATAGCATTCCATTCATCTGATGGCATTAGCCATTTAAAATTTGGATCTCCTTTTTTTAGAAATTCCTCATAATCTTGAAAATTTTTTGCTTTTGTTTCATGATTATATTCGGGATCATTATATGCAATTACCAGGGGTTTTTTCTTTGATAACTTTAAAGCTTTTTCAGCTAGAACTTTAAATTCACTATCAAAGATGAAAACTTTTGCATTAGCGTGATCTAACTGAAAAGCGATTGTTTTAGCATCAAGCCTAGTGTTAATAGAGTGTATAACCGCACCGGTCATTGGTATTCCATAGTGGCACTCAAGCATTGCGGGAGTATTGGTTAAAAGAACTGAAACGGTATCGCCAGAAACTATATTATTCTTAATTAATGCTGAAGCTAACTGGCGAGAACGATCATAAAATTCCTTGTAGTTATATCTTAATTGACCATGAACAATAGCAGTATGCGTTGGAAATACGGACGCAGCTCGTTCCAGAAATGTTATAGGTGTAAGGGGCTGAAAATTAGCAGGATTTCGGTCGAGGTCTATATTATAGGGGTTAGCCATTTTCTATCGATCATTCCAATCAGGATCTCGTTTTTCTAAAAATGCGCTAATGCCTTCTTTAGCATCCTCATAAAATAAATTTTCAACCATAACTTTCGATGTATGTTTATAGGCCTGAGCTAGGTCCATTTCTTTTTGGGCATAAAAAGCTTTTTTACCTATTTTTACTGTTGGGCTAGATTTAGACGCAATCTTTTTGGCTATTAATGTAACGGTTGCTTCTAAGTCTTTCATAGGAGTGGAACGATTTACAAGTCCTATTTCTTCCGCACGATCTGCAGAGATCATGTCGCCTGTTAAAAGCATTTCCATACTATTTTTTTGTGATATACTTCTCGAAACTGCTACCATGGGTGTTGAGCAAAACAATCCAATATTAACACCAGGTGTGCAAAATTTAGCTTCTTTCGCGGCATAAGCAAGATCACAACTTGCAACTAATTGGCACCCTGCTGCAGTTGCTACTCCTGAAACTTCAGCAATGACTGGTTTTGGGCATTTCACTATAGCCTGCATTAAGTTTGAACATAGAGCCATGAGATTTGTGAAAAAGGCTTTGCCGTGATCGGCCTCTGCCCTTGCATTTGTAATTTCTTTGAGGTCATGGCCAGAACAAAATACTGATCCTTTTGAGGAAATTACTATAACTTTAACGGACGGGTCTAAAGTAGCTTGCTCTAGTGAAGAAATGAGTTGAACAATCATGCTTTCAGATAAAGCATTGCGGCGCTGAATATCATTGAGTGTAATGCGCTTAACACCATCGACAATATTATTAATAATTAAATTATTATTACCGGACATAATTACTGACATATTTTATACATTTGTGAGCTTAGAGAATATTCACTTTTACATTATCTGCAAGTGTATTTGCTACGAAGCAGTAGCGATGAGCTCTATCCTGCATCTCAGCGAGTTTGTCTTTTTCTACGGAAAACCCCGCATCGAACTCCACAACAGGATGTAAATCAATTTGCGTAACGGACATTCGCCCTTTTGGATTTTTTCCAAGATGTGCAACAGCATGATCCTTAAAAGATGAAACTGGCCAACCCGCTTTGGCTGCCAAGGCTAAAAATGTCATCATATGGCAACTAGACAACGAAGCTGCTAAAGCTTGTTCTGGGTTAGTATTGTTAGGGTTTCCGCCCCAATCTGGAGCAGCATCGACTTGTAAATCATAGTTATCATTAAAGACCACATGATGACTATTTGAGAATTTACCCGCTATCAACTCGGTCTCTGATCGATTCCATTTTAGTGTAATTGATAGTTCTGACATTGGATTAATCCTTATATTTTAGTTTTGGCTGCAATGCTTTTCTTTGGATCATAAAAGGGTTTTTCGACAACTTTTGCATCTACAAATTTGGAGTTTATTTCTACAGTTAATTCTGTTCCTATTTCTGAATACTCAATAGATACAATAGCCAAGGCTATATTTTGGTCAAGACGGGGGGAGTAAACTGCAGATGTTACTTTTCCAATGTGCGTATTACCTTTAGTCACTGGCCAAAAACTCGTATTAGGTCCCTTTAATCGCTCGCAATTCAAAATTAATCCAACTTGAATTCTTTGTACGCCTTTTTCTTGAATATCCACCAAAGCCTTTTTACCAATGAAATTGTTTTCTGTATTAAGGTTAATTAAACGCTCAAGACCTAATTCAAAAGGGTTTGTATTTATATCTGCATCGGCATGATATGATAACATAGCCCCTTCAACACGTCTTATGGTCGAGGTATGACCAGGCTTTAAACCATATTGAACGCCTGCAGACATGATTTTTTCCCATAAGTCAGAGCCATATTTACTATCCCGCAGATAAATTTCATACCCAAGTTCACTTGACCATCCTGTCCTGGAGACCACGAGTGGTATACTGTCGAGCTCGAGCTCTCTGAGCCAATAATAACGTAAATTAAGTATGTCTTCACCAAATAATTTTTGCATAATGAGACCTGATTTTGGTCCCTGTAACTGCAAAGGCGATACATCGGGTTCGGTTATCTTAACATCTAAACTTGAATTAATGGCTACGCCCTGCGCCCATAATAATATATCCGAATCTGCAAGAGAAATCCAAAAATGATTTTCACCCAAGCGCAGTAAGATTGGATCATTTAAAAGCCCACCATCATTATTTACGATAAATATATATTTGCATTGTCCAACCTTCATTTTTGATAGATCCCGGGGGGTTAACTTTTGCATAAATTCAGCTGCATCAGGACCAGTAATTTCAACTTGCCGTTCTACAGCTACATCACATAATATT
>JABGVR010000111.1 GCA_018645985.1 Hellea sp.
ATATTCATCTTGATGGAGAGTTAGTAATAAAAAATAAATAAATAAAAGTTACGCACATAGCAACAACTTTAGAATTTCCGTGGCTGCTGTTTTTTTAGTAAGACTACAAAACAGGGGTTATTTTAATATTTTCTATTCATTTTAAAGCTAGTTAATTAGAGTAAAAATTCTCGATTATACTAAGTTTTTGATTTACTTTAGAAGTGTTAAGAAAAGATTCAGCTGAAGATAGGGCGCGTCGAGAGATAGAAAGGACTTAAATTCCATATGAAAATTCTTATTATAGAAGATAATAAAGATATTTTGGCTAATATTGCAGACTACCTAGAAGCCGATGGTTACATAGTCGATTGCGCGCAAGATGGATTGTCTGGCCTTCATTTGGCAGTCAGCCAGCAATTTGATTTGATTATTTTAGATATTTTATTGCCTGGAATAGATGGCTTTCAGCTCTGCAAACGTCTTAGAAATGAAGCTAAAATTGAAACGCCAATCATTATGCTAACAGCCAAGGATGGCTTAAATGACAGACTGGAAGGGCTAAAGAGCGGTGCGGATGACTATCTAGTGAAGCCTTTTGCATTATCTGAGCTGGGCGCACGCATTAAGGCAGTATACCGCCGTGCTAGCGGAAGAAGAGAGCATATACTAAAAATTGGAAGTTTATCCTACGATCTCGATGCACTCGAGGTAAGAAGGGGCAGTATTCTTATCAAAATGAATCCTATAGGACTCAAGTTACTAGAAATTCTAATGAAAAAAAGCCCTTCAGTTGTCCGACGCAACATACTTGAGGAGTACATTTGGGGTGACAACTTACCCGATAGCGATAGCCTTAGGACTCATATGCACCAATTACGTAATTCCATTGATAAATCATTTGACGATGAACCTCTTTTGCAAACAGTTCACGGCATAGGTTACCGCTTGTCAGTGCCAAGTTTACAATTATGATTGCGCAACCTCTTACTAGACGTATTGTTATTGCTTTCACCCTAATGACGCTAGTTGTGAGCGGACTATTTTCTATGAGTATTATTGGTGTTATGTTATTTACAGAAGAGCATCTTGTGTCACCAACACTCGATCGAGAATTAAACGGGTTATTATATAATCTTATAGAAGAAGACCCTGACGATATTGCTGCCATTAGAGTACCTTATGGGAGCGCATTCTATACATCACAAATTGGCGGCATTCCGATACCTGAGAAATTCCATAATATGGACATAGGGTTTTCTGAGATTGTTGATGAAAATGAAGCTTTTTATGCCTACAAAAAAGAATTTAACGGTAACCATTACATCCTGATTCAGGATCAAGATGAATTTGAAGCCCATGAAAATGCTATGAAAACTATTGTTTTCATCAGTTTTTTAGCCAGTGTTTTTATTGCTTGGGTTTTAGGATTATTTGTTGCGAGAAAAGCTATTTCCCCCGTTATTCTTTTATCAAAACAAGTTAAACAAAAAGCCGCTTATGGCGCATCAAATGAAAATTTAGCTCCAGACTACCCAAAAGATGAAGTGGGTGACCTTGCAGCGGCTTTCGATGGCGCTATGGATGCAGTGGTTCAGTCTCTTTGGCGTGAGCAATTATTTACAAGTGATGTGAGTCATGAGCTACGTACCCCATTAATGATTATTGGAAGTTCTTGTGAGTTGCTGAAAAAATCATCACTAACTAAGTCACAGGGTGGCCACATAGAGCGCATCTCTAGCGCTGCCGAAGATATGAGTGGACTGGTAAAAACTTTTCTTATTTTAGCCAGAAGTGATCTTGGTGAACTTGATGCAAATTCAGCTAAAACATTAAATGAAGTCGCTGAAGATCAGTATAAGTATTGGCTTCCATTAATGAAAAAAGAGGGGTTGATGTTTAACTTGGAAAAAAGCGATATTCAGCTGGAAATTTACAATGAGACATTACTGTCTACAGTCATTAGAAATCTTCTGCGCAACGCTTTACATTACACGGAAACAGGAGAAATTAAACTAGTTGTAGGGCCTAACTCTTTTTACGTGGAGGATACAGGTATAGGTATAGCCGAAAATGAGAAGGGAAATATTTTTGATGCTTTCTTCAGGGGTAGCGCCACACATGGCGATGGGTTGGGGTTAGGGTTGTCTCTCGTACAAAGAATTTGTACCCGTCAAAACTGGCTGGTTAGTGTTGAGCAGAATCCAAATAAAGGAAGCACATTTAAGGTAATAATGAACGCATAAAATTCTGGCAGACAAAATGAAGGCTGATGATGTAGATATACGAAAACACAACACAGCCTTTCATTGGTTCTAATGAGTATGAATAACGCCAGAAATTTTCGACGAGTCACCTGAACCCACAGCATATTAGGCCAATGAAGCCCTTATGATTACAAGTGTTATTTCACCTTGATGCCCATTTTTTCTTTACTTTGACCAGTAATTCTTGAATTTCTTGGCGACGACCTTTATCCGCAATGGGTCGATTTAAACGCGTAGGGGCCTTCATCGCATGATCTAGTGCCTCCATAGATTTTTTATATTCACCTTCTTGAAAAAGAAAATCACCAAAAAAATAGTTAGGATCAACGCCATCTGGATTGATGGTGAGAGCCCTCTCTAAATAGACTCGGGCTTGCTTGTCATTACCAAATCCTATTGGCCACCCAGGGACCTGATAGTAGAGTGAGCCAAGAGAGGTGTACACGGAGCCATCCAGTGCATCTGATTTAATTTTTTCTGCCTCGAATAAAAGATTGCGAGACTTCTTGACTAGCTTAAGCGCACCTAATCCGCCTTGTATTCCTGCTCGAGTGCTAATAATAATTGCCTCCCATATTTTAGGCTCTGCTGCATTAGGATATTTAGATGATACAAAGTTTGCCTGCTTTTCTAGATCTTCCATTTGTAACTTTTGTGCAGCTTCATCCGTTACTTCATATTTAATATGCGCCCACATACTCTGAAGAGATTTCACATCCTGCTCCATTCTTGATGGCTCACTCTGTTCAGCTATTGCGCTATAGCTTAAGATCAGCAGCATTACCGAGGTAACGAAAAAGGTTAACTTGTTCATAATATGTACTCCATTATTTAGGGTCTAACAAAGACTTGGCTTTAAGGTCACTTGCAACTAGAGCCGCGTCCATCAAACGAGGAAAAATTGCATTTAAACGTACAAATAGTTTTTCTGGAAATCCTAAAAAAACATCTTTTTTCTTATGCCTGATCGCTTGGAATATTTTTTCAGCGACCCATTTTGGTTCATCCACCTTCATTCTTGTGATGCGACCAAATTCTAAAATACTATTAGTATTGAAGGATGTTTTAGTGGCGCGAGGAGCTACATAGGTAATACTTATGCCATCACTTTTGACTTCGCGACGTAGCGCTTCGGTAAAACCTAATAGTCCAGCCTTGGAGCTAGAATAGGCTACAAAATGAGCAAAATTAATTGAGCCGAAAGTAGAACCAACATTTACAATATGCCCGCTACCGCGTCGTTTCATTTGTGGTAATAGAGCCTGAGATAGCAATACAGGGGCCATAAGATTTACTGCGTAAAGTAGGCTTGTATCATCAGATGATTGCTTTTCGCAAAACCCAAAATACTGAATTCCTGCCAGATTCACTAGTACGTCTATTGCCATCAAAGAAACTTTTTCAATAAGCGCGGCAATACCTTCTAGTGTTGAAAGGTCTCCTTGAATCACGCGCACATTTAAAAGTGATATTTTTTCACGAGAAACAATAGTGATGTCAGCGCCAGAACTTAATAACTTTTCGCACAACAGCGATCCTATGCCGCCAGACCCGCCTGTAATAAGAATTTTTTTCGCCCTAAGCGGCATAGTTAACCTCCATCCCTTTATGTGGAATTGAACGAAATACATTGCTATATAAAAAAAACATGCGTTTCGCCATATGGGTGATAGCCTTTTGATCATCTTTATCGCTAATCTTATTCATAAGTTGTTTGAAAAACTTCATATGCTCAATATCAAGAGAGCCATGCGAGGACAAGTAACTGAAGCAACTGCTAGGAAGATTTAAGGATTTTTGTATTGTGTTGGCTGCATTGGTCCCCATTGCAGTGCTAGTGCTTTCAAGCACAAAGACCATACCAAAAAATCCCGCAGGATTGATTCTGGTTATATAATCATAGGCGTAAGCTATCATCATCTCTGTTGCGGGTTTAGGCTGACCGAGAATAACCATTTCAGGGTCGACAGAGCGAATGTCATTTAAAACCCACTTCTGATGACCTACTTCATCTTTAGCATACTCTACCAGAGCTTCTCGGAGAAATTCATTTTTTTCTGAAAGACGAGATCCTGCTGCCATCATTAAAGGTACAGTGTGCTTAACATGATGGTAGGCCTGTTCCAGGTAAGCTATATAGGTTGCTTGACTGATGTCGCCCCTTAATGCATCGATAATCTGCGGGGTTTGATAAAGCATTTCACGCTCATGTTTTGTATCTTTAGTTAATTGATTGAAAAATAGCATCACGTCCTTTCTCTTTATTGGGTGTTGTAAATGAATGGTTAACCTCTAGTATCGCTTGACGTTTAGGTCTTCCTGTTCCAGTTAACAGTCCATTGCAAATGGTAAATGGCTTTACAATGTGCCATTTATTAATTTGAGCATAGCCAGGTAGGCACACATTAGCCTTTGAGATAGCTGCTTCTAGCTTGACGGTAGTTAAGAGTTGTGATGAAGGAACAATAAGAGCTGAAAGTGTCGGCGCAGCATCACCAAAAATAATGCACTGTGCAATTTCTGGCTGAGAAAGCAGCTCACTTTCCGGCCATTCTGGCGAAATATTGCGCCCATAAGCAGTAATTAATACATTTTTTTTTCTTCCGATGATGTGTAAAAAATTGTCATCGTCTAGATACCCTAGATCTCCTGTCGAATAAATTTCTGGAGAACTATCATCGCCCAGATAGCCTAAAAATTCAGGATTGCAGACCAGCACTTCTCCGTCTTCAGAAATTTGTATTTCCACATGCGATAGAGGTTTGCCAACAGCGTTAATATTACAGTGGTCTCGTGTATTGACAGTTAAGACAGAGGCACACTCGCTAAGACCATAACCTTGATATACCGGCAAGCCTAAATTCTCTGCTTTTTGTAGCAATTCTCGCGAAACCTTAGATCCGCCTACAGCTACGAACTGCATTTCTGGCAAATAAATGCCAATTTTCTCCATAGCCGCCAGTAATCCTCGCAACAACTCTGGCACCATAATGCAACTAGTGGCACATGACTCTAATAAATAATGCGCTAATGCCATGAAATCAGGGGTTGTGTTTGCAGTGACCCCAATTGCTGATTGGGGGCGTAGATCGTAGCAACCTCCAGACAGCAATGTTGTGTAGCAGCCAGCAATATTTTCTAACAACACGCCTAAAGGTAGTATGGACGAAGTTTTTCGAGCAGGAGCGTAGCCAATAACTTGCAATAAAGAAATTGCCACTTGCTCCATATTTTTTTGTGATAAACAAACACCTTTTGGTTGTCCGGTTGTACCTGAAGTAAAAGTAATTTTATTTGTGCCGTATGGTAAATTAACTGAATCGTAATTCAGTGGAGAGATAGTTAAATTGACACTAATAATGCCTTTTGCGCCACTTTGAATTAGCGCATGTCGGCGCTGATTGCTTGAAAAGAAGAAAGGTAAAGGAAGGGAGATTACGCCAATCAAGATACACGCAAGGTCAGCAATTACCCATTCGTGAGAGTTGTCCAATTCTAATGCTAGGCACTCGCCCCTATATGGCTCCAGTTGAAGTGAAAATTTTCTAACTTCATTTGCTAAATCACGGTAAGTCATAAAATAAAAAGCTGATGATAGCGCAAGACGCGTCGGATCTTCTTCTGCTAGTCTGTATATCGATTCCAGTATTTTACTATTCAATATTTAAGCCTCACGGCGTGAAGGTGGCACATGCAACATAGGATGCATTTCTACAAGCGACGTTGCTAGTGTCATCTGCAAGTGTTTAGCTAGGCTGGCTATTATTTGATCAATTTTTCCAGCAATTACGTTTGGATTTTTTTGATAGTAATCTCCCCAACTGACTCCTTTATCACTTAGACGCAACTGGTCTGCTTTAGCAATCTCTTGAGATTTAAGTCCTAGTTTTCGAAAAAAACGCTGAAGAGAACTCGTTGCCGTCACCACGTTAACTTGCATGCCCTGTTGGGCTAGATATGTGTTCAGTGCAGCAAACAAAAAAATAGAAGCTCCATGACCGGAAGACACTAAATTCCCTGTCTCCACAATACATTTCCTTAGTATTATTTCGTGGGTATTGTTCACAATATCTTCAATGGGTTCGTCAAGATATTGCTCTAAAAATAACGATTCTGTTGCCGCATAGCGAAATCCGACAGCAGCGACAATATTACCCTTTTGGTCGTGAACACTCATAAGGCAAGGGTAATGAGACTGTATATATGCTCCATATACAGCACAAAAATGATCTTCAATATACCGTTCGATATTATTACGCTTGCCATTATGGGCACTAGTGATGTCAATATATGCTGGCGTGACAGGGCTAAATTTTTGCGCCATGCTCTTATTCAAGCTCAGGTTTGCTTGAAATCCCTTGTCTCCATGTATTGTAATGTTCAGCATGCGTAGCACTTCAAGGACTGCAACCAAAATAACTGCTCACATGCCATTAAACTAAGGGGGACCATGAGCGATAAAAAGTTAAACTTATTTTTTTGAATAAAAATCCAATTTTTTTGACTATCCCTCTTAATATAAAGGGGAATAGAGAAGGATGTAATATGTCTATAAACATGCAATATCGAAGTTCATTTGTTTAATTAAATGATTAATGCAGTAATATACTAAAGGTTGTGTGAATTATTTGCATACAAGCTGTTAAGAGAATGTAAAATCGTTTCAGTAATAACTACACAGCGATAAATCTATCTAAATTTTGAGAGTTTTATCTTACAGCCCCAAGCTTAATTGATTATTTATCCCTAGATGCTGAAGATGCGGAGTTAGATGTTTTAAAGGATGCGGATTGCTAATAACTCGATGTTTGTTTAAAGTTTCATCAGTAGTTTGGTTGATCAGCTAACCATTCAAATTGACCAGCAAGTTTATTGCTGAGCATTCCACAAAGGTTCGTTAGTTGTGTCGTTTCATTCTTGTCTCTATGCTAATAACTCTTGCTTTCATGCTATTTTTGCAGCTAGGTAGTTACACAAAAAAGGAGTCGACAACTGCGTCGATTAAAAAATGATACTTTTGCTTTATGCTTTGATTGGAATTACCGCTGTTGGTGTCTCGTGTTTCTTATTAAACGACTATCTAGAAAAAAAATTAGTAATCTTTATTTTTAGCATACTGTCTCTGGCTGGCTTGGTTCTATCGGTACTGAATAACCAGCAAGATTTTACACCCTGGCTTATATGCTCACTGCCGCTCATTATTTATTTAATCTATATGGCTATCTTTAGGGATAAGGAACAGAAGAAATAAGATAACTATAGGTGGCAAGGCGGCACTTACAATTTGTTGGTCCGCTTCATCTGGCATATGCAATTAAAAATTCTTAGAAGACAGCAGCAGTCCGTCCCTTGTGTTTTACAAAATCTGAGAAAATATTTCTAGCAAAAAATATCCACAACAAGCAATGCGAAAAAATACTAAGGAGGCAAAGAAATGCACTCAGAAAAAGAATTAATGAAAAAAACAAAAG
>JABGVR010000112.1 GCA_018645985.1 Hellea sp.
ATCTAATGGTGCTACAGGTGTCGGCGGTATTCCTAGTGCTATGGGTGCAAAGATTGTAGCTAGTGCAGTATTTCTTGATTTAGGTATTGTTGATTCAATAACTGACAAGCACAGAACTTATCCTGCTAGCTTTGTGATACCTGTTACTAAATAAAAATATTTAATACTAATGGTACGACCATATGAAGGTTTACGTGAATGGGCTTGTTTAATAAATATTCTATATCAATATTATTGGTTACAATAGCTTCGTTAGCAAATGCGGAACTATTTAATTATGACTATGTTGATCTAAAAGCTGGAACAACAAGCTCAAAAGCAGGAGATAGGGAATATAGTTTAGAAGTCTCTAAATCAATTCACAAAAATATATAAAAATTAATAAAGAGGAGAAAAATGATGCTGGATAAATTTACTAGGTGGCTAATTTCTTTTATGGGTGCGATGATCTTAGCCTTATCCGCTAGTTCAGCCTACGCCTCATATGATAGAATTATTCTCAAGAATAGTACAAAATACAAAATAAAAGCCGTTGCCAAATATCCGGGATGTGCGAGTGATACATGGTATCAAAAAGCGGGAAAAGAAGTCAAAAATGGAATACGTGGTACTGTAGGAAGACCGAAGGACGGCAGAGGTTTCTGCTTGGTATCTGTATTGAGAATCTACGGCCTACCAGGTGGGACAATTACATGGAAACCAGCAAGTGCAACGGCCGATGTCCACTTTTATGTCTTTAAAAAAAGTAATGGCAAGTATGAAGTAACCTCTGCAAGAAACCTATCTGAAAAGCGCGCTAGTAAAAAAACACGCAAGATGAGTCCCGGTTTTAGAATTACGAATGACTCAAATTGGCCGCTTCTAGTGAGCTTGAACCAAGTTGGTTGCCTCTATTATCATACTCTTAAACCAGGTGAAGTGAAGGTTTGGAATACAGGTGCTGTATGGTTCTCAATCAATGCATCTCTTCGCTTAAGTGGTGAGAAAATGTCTGCATTAGAAGTTGCAAAAGATTGCGTGTTACCTGTTGCAATGGTAGTTGGAGCGGCGTACTCCGCAGCAATGGCAGCTGCTGATCCAGCATCTGGAGCAAGTGCATTGTCAATGTTTTTGGCTGTTCCTAAAGCTGTTGGAGTTTCTAATCTCAAAAGGATTGGTATAAATGCTGCGAAAGCGGTTTATACTTCGCTTGATAATGGACTCCCAGAAAATGTCACTGTAGCTTCAGTCCACGGCGCATATGCAGGGCCTCCTTGGCCAGGTCGGTGTACTCACATGCCAGAATATAAAATTACTGGTGGTCTAGCAGGAGGCAATGGTGATAAAGAATTTCAGAAAATTGCAACTAGTAACGGTGATACAAAATCCTTGGTTAAACATCTAACTAATAAATCTACTCCGTTAAAGATAACCAAAATAAAAAATGGTTGTTAATTAAGAAAAATGCCAGCTGCTTAACTTTACATAGCGGCTGGCTGTCATAAATTGAGAAATTATATTGTTGAGAGCATTGATAAAAAATCAATTGAGATCATTGAAAAAATTTTGTAACAGCGCTGGAAAGTAAACTATCCGTATCACACTACTTTAAAATAACCCTAATAATTTTTAAAGTACTGAAATGCTTAAATACCTAGTAATATTTGTTATAATTATAAACATCTCAGGATGTACATCGAATTTTGCACAGGAGTCTTTTGGATTTGCAAAGCTACAACTACAGATGATGGGTGCTTTTGCTGAGTTTGAAAGAAACACCATACGAAAGAGACAAGCTGAAGGCATTGCTAAAGCTAAAGAGCGTGGTGTGTATGAGAAAAGAATTAGGAAGACGACAATCAACAGAGATGAAGTAAAGAGGTTAAGTTCTGAAGGTCTATCAATCTATAAGATTGCGGTTTCTATGAGCATTTCTAGGATGTCTGTTCATAGAATACTTAATCAATCTGGTTAATGCCACATATACTACTTTCAACCTTGTAGTCCTTTTTATGGACTTTATAACTCACATCTGATGCAAAGTTTATAAACAGTATGAAGCTGATATGCGGGTCAATAAGGTAGACCAAATGTCTCTGGAGTTATACCAACATACTACATGCTGACGCTACGCAACACTTGGCTTGAGGATGGACATAAGTTTGTCCGTTGGTCGCCTGATTCCTCTAAGCTGCTGAAACAGGTTAAGACTGTCCTTTCTGACCAGCTAAAGCCTCACCTGAGCCGTAGGTGTTCTCATGTCAAAGGTAATGGCGGTGTAAAGCTATCAGTTCGCTACAGTCAGAGGCTGTGTAACAATTTCGGTTATGTGGCTAGGTTTGATGTTAGGTCATATTACAAAAGTATGGATCATCAGATCATCCTAGACCTCCTGAGACAGTATCAAGTGACACCAGGAGTCATTAGCATTGTCTCTGAGTATTTGTCGCTTCCAAATCATAACAAGAGTGGCAAAGGTATGATTGCGGGTGGTTCCATATCACCTTTAATTGGTGCGCTGTACCTAACACCGCTCGACAAACTGATGGAAGACTTACAGGCCACG
>JABGVR010000113.1 GCA_018645985.1 Hellea sp.
CCCAAGGCCAGCAGGCAAGCCAAAACCCATAGTTCCCAAGCCACCAGATGTGATATGGTCTTTTGGATTATCAAAGTAGCAATGCTGAGCTACCCACATCTGATGTTGTCCAACATCGCATGTAATTATCGCGCTGCTCTCCACACGTCTTGAAAGGTCATGAAGTAACTTAGGGGCATAAACCCCTCCTGTTTTCATATTTCCTATTGGGGACTTGTAGTCCCACTCATGTTCCTCGCGACGTGAAAAGCAAGTCCGTCTCCAATCCTCACATTTAGCTTCCCCTGGGTTCAATGCTGCTAAATTCTTTTTCAATGAACCATCTAGAAATACATCAGTTTTTCTAAGTTTATTTATTTCAGCTATATCTATATCTAAATGGATAACTTTAGCATTTGGAGCAAAGGTGTCTAACTTACCAGTCGCACGGTCATCGAATCTAGCTCCTGCTACGATAAGTAAATCACACTCCTGTACAGCATAATTCGCTGCTTTTAAGCCGTGCATACCCAACATACCTAAAAAATGAGGATGGTCTGAGGGTAGTGAACCTAGTCCCTTTAAAGTTGATACTACCGGAATATTTGTTCGATCAACAAGATCTCGTAATTCTTGGACGCCGTCACCCTGAGCTATTCCACCACCTATATAAAAAAGCGGTTTCTTAGAGTTTTTAATTAAATCTTCAGCTTTTGATATATAATCACTTTGACCCATCTCTGGCTTTACTTTTGGATAAGGCCGCCACTTGTGGCGCTCTGTGGTGAGTGCATTGGCTACATCTTTTGGTAGGTCTATTAAAACTGGTCCGGGCCTGCCTTCAGCTGCTATAAAATAAGCCTCAGCCACCATACCAGGAATATCTGCTGGGTCACGAGCAATATAACTGTGCTTAACAATTGGAAGAGTAATACCGAAAATATCAACTTCTTGAAAAGCGTCTGTACCCATTAAATCTGATGTAACTTGCCCTGTAACAAAAACAACAGGAACAGAGTCTAAATACGCATCGGCAATTGCTGTAACTAGATTAGTAGCGCCAGGACCAGATGTAGCAAATGCCGTTCCAGTTTTACCAGTAGCTCTAGCATAGCCAATTGCAGCCATCCCACAGCCTTGCTCATGACGACATAATATGTGCCGCAAAGAACTTACCTTTGGCAAAACATCGTAAACTGGCATAATAGCACCGCCAGGATACCCAAAAATGGTGTCCACACCCTGTGCGGCAATTGACTCCAATAACAAAAGAGCACCTGACTTTGGCTCACGGTTGGCCAATATTTTCGTTTGTTGACGTTCAAATTGAGTTGCTGTAGTCATTTTTTTGCCTAATGCTGTAGTTTAATAAAAATTAATTTACATCCCTATCTATTATTTTATTAGCAGCTATCCATGGCATCATTTCACGTAACTTACCTCCTGTTTGTTCGATCGGGTGTGCTTCCATATTACGACGCCTAGCTGTCATTGATGGGTAGCCTAGGGCCCCCTCTTGAATGAAAGATTTAGCATAATCTCCATTCTGTATATTTTTCAAAGCCTTCCGCATAGCCTCCCTAGAACTGTTATTAACAACTGCTTCACCAGTTACATATTCTCCATATTCAGCATTATTTGATATGGAATAATTCATGTTTGCTATGCCTCCCTCATAAATAAGATCAACTATTAATTTGGTCTCATGAAGACATTCAAAGTAAGCAAGTTCAGGCGGGTAGCCAGCTTCAGTAAGTGTTTCAAAACCCATTTTTATAAGCTCGACAACGCCACCACAAAGCACAGCTTGCTCTCCAAAGAGATCTGTTTCCGTTTCATCCTTAAATGTAGTATGGATAATCGCTGTACGTCCACCCCCTACAGCTGAAGCGTAGGATTTAGCTAATTCAAGAGCGTGGCCACCATTTGCATCCTGCGCAATTGCAATTAGATCTGGTATTCCTCGACCATTTATAAATTCATTCCTTACCGTATGTCCGGGCGCTTTGGGAGCAATCATCACAACATCAAGATCTTTTCTAGGAGAAATTTGACCATAGTGAATTGCAAAGCCGTGCCCAAAAGCTAGTGCAGCGCCTTCCTTTATATTTGGCTCTATATCTTCACGGTATATCTTAGCCTGTAATTCATCAGGAGTGAGTACCATTACTACATCTGCCCCCTTAACTGCATCTGATGTAGCCAGCGAATGAAGGCCATCAGCTTTTACTTTTTTATTTGTACGACTGTCTGGACGCAAGCCGACTACAACTTGAACTCCTGAGTCATTTAAATTTAAAGCATGTGCGCGGCCTTGGGATCCATAACCGAGTATTGCTACTTTCTTGTTTTTGATGATTGAGAGATCACAATCTTTATCGTAATAAATATCTAGAGATGACATAATTTTATTCCTTAGTTTTCAAATGGAAAGGATGTAACAGCACCTTTGGATGCTGAGCCTACAAGTTTAGCAAATTTAGCATAAGCGCCAGTTGTATATTTTGGTTTAGGAGGTGTCCAATCATATACACGTGATGTTAAGTCAGCATCAATATTTATTGTTCTAGCCTCAACGTCTATAGTGATTGTGTCTCCGTCTTTAACAAAAGCTAGGGGACCACCCTTTGCAGCTTCCGGCGCAACGTGTCCGATAACAAAACCGTAAGAAGCACCTGAAAAACGGCCATCAGTTATGAGCGCAACATGGTCAGCCAAATTTTGACCCACTAATGCTGCAGTAACCCCTAACATTTCTCTCATTCCTGGACCTCCACAAGGCCCTTCATTTCTTATAATAACAACATCACCTTTTTTAATTCTACTATTTTGTACTTCTTTGAAACAGTCCTCTTCACTTTCAAATACACGTGCACTCCCCTGAAAATAAAGTGCTCCATGACCAGCTAATTTTACAACACAGCCCTCCGGAGCAAGGTCTCCATATAATATTCCATACCCTCCACGGGACTTCACGGGGTCTGAAAAATGCCTAACCACTTTTTGGTCAGTCAGTTCTTTACAGTTCTTAATTTCTGTAAAAAGAGACTTTCCAGTAACAGTAGGTTGATCATAAATTCTTCCATCATCAACTAAGCGTTTGCCAATCAGCGCTGAACCACCAGCGGCATAAAGGTCATATGCCATATATTTCCCTCCAGGCTTCAGGTCTCCTATGACTGGAGTAGATCTAGAAATTTCATCAAACACGTCAATATCAAAATCCCTTATACCAGCTTCCGATGCTATGGCTAATAAATGCAAAATAGCATTAGTGGAGGCCGCTGTTGCAGATAATGCAATTGCAGCATTTTTCAGGGATTTTTGAGTAATCATATCGCGAGGTAATCTATTTTTCATTACACAGTCTACTACAGTTTGCCCTGCTGCATATGCACTAGTATTTTTATTATCATTTATTGCGGGTATGTCGTTTGCACCCATCGGTGATAAACCAAGAAATGTCATGGCCATAGCCATAGAGTTTGCCGTAAATTGACCACCACATGCTCCTGCACCAGGGCAAGCAGCCTTTTCTATTTCCTTTAACTCATCCGCATCTATAATTCCGGCAGCACATGCACCCACAGCTTCAAAAACATCCTGAACGGAGAGGTCTTTACCTCTATGATTTCCTGGCATTATTGACCCGCCATACAACACTACGCCAGGTATATTCATTCTAGCTAATGCCATACCCGCTGCCGGAATTGTTTTATCACAAGCAACGAGGATTATTACACCATCCAAAGAATGTCCTTTTACAGCTAGCTCAATAGAATCGGCTATGACCTCACGTGACATTAATGATGCACGCATACCCTCACTACCCATTGTTATTCCATCAGAAACAGCAATCGAGTTAAAGTCTACAGGCGTACCGCCTGCAGCTCGGATTCCGGCACGGACAGGCACAGCTAACTTATCTAAATCCATATTACATGGCCCCATATTAGTCCAAGTATTAAAAACAGCTATGATGGGTCCTTCAAAATTTTTATCATCCATCCCAGTAGCACGTAGCATTGCTCTAGCGGCAGCTCTACTTGGGCCATCAACTATAGCACTGCTTTTCTTATCAAACACACATATCTCCTCAAGCATAAAAAAACCCGCTCGATTAGGAGCGGGTGAATTAGGCTTATAAATCTTACCTAAATCCCGCTTTTTTTACCACTATTAAGCAGCACCCCTAAACTCAGATCATTTACAATTAAAAGCTCAGTAAGACGTCGTAAGACACAGCCTTTGTGTTTATTGCAATATTCTTGAGTTACCATCATTCCACTTTCATATTAGTAATATATAAATATTCTAAAGAATTGCCTTAGGCAACACAAAAATTTGCCTTAAAATAGTTTAATTTTAGATAATAAATATAATTTTATGCCTCATAAAGACTATATTAAGGTAAATGATGCCGATAAGTCCTGAATTAAATCTTCAGGACTTTCAAGTCCAATAGAAATTCTAAGTAAATTTTCTTTTATTCCAGCATCATTCCTTGCTGTTTCAGAAATACCGCCATGTGTCATCGTCGGTGGATAAGAAATTAAACTCTCAACACCCCCAAGGCTTGGGGCCAATTGAAATACCTTCAGACCTTCTATTACTTTCTTTGCTGCATTAAAACCGCCGATAACTTCAAACGATAGCATTGCGCCTGGTCCGAATTGCTGTTTTTTGCATAAGTTATAACCTGGGTCCGAAGGTAAGCCAGGGTAGTAAACTTTAAAAACCTTAGGGTGCTTGTGAAGAAATTGCGCTACCCTCATAGCGCTTGTCTCTTGATTATCCATTCTTGAGTGCAATGTACGCATTCCACGTAAAGTCATATAACTATCAAAAGGTGACCCAGTGACACCCAAACAGTTTGCCCACCATGTTAATTGGTCACCGTGCTCTTGGTTTTTTGAAATGATAGCGCCGCCAACAACATCACTATGCCCATTTAAGTATTTGGTAGTAGAATGAATAGAAAAGTCAGCTCCAAGGTCTAGTGGTCTTTGACGAACAGGAGATAAAAAAGTGTTATCAACAGCTACAAGTGCACCAGCTTTTTTTGCCAACTTACAAATTTCTGAAATATCAACTAATCTCATCAATGGATTAGATGGTGATTCTAGCATTATCAGAGCAGGCCCTTCCTTAAAAGCATCACTAACTGCCTTTGTATTCAAAAAATCTATGAATTTAACTTTTAATCGCCCCTGCTCAGCTCGGTGACTTAAAAGGCGGTGCGTTCCTGCATAGCAATCATGAGGTGCAATAAACAATGCATCCGCATTAAATAGGTTTGTTACTAAGTCAATTGCAGACATGCCTGAAGAAGTAACAACGCAAGAAGAGCCATTTTCTAACATTGCTAGTGTGTCAGATAATTCATTTCTATTCGGATTTGCTGTACGGCCATAATCGTATTTGCCTTTCTGCGATATTGTATTGTAGCAATATGTAGAGCTAAGATAAATGGGCGGACTCACTGATTTATAAGCAGGGTCATCGCCCATGCCTGCCTGTACTACTGATGTACGCTTTGAAGTCATATCTTCACTCACATAAAATAACTAATTAAAAATCTAAACTTTGACAGAATTGCAATAGGCGAGGTGCCATTGCATCATATTCTTTCAAAAATGCATCGTGGCCGTAAAGAGATGTAAATGTAAATAACTCAGATACCCCCCCTAAGCGATCTCGTAATTCTCTAACATTAGCCAAAGGGGATAGTTGGTCAGATGTTGCTGACATAAGTAGCGTGGGAGTTGTTATTAATTCAGGCTCTATGTTATGCAAATCAATGGATTCAGATAAAGCTAAAAATCGTTCTGCATCCATAAGGTCGGCAAATGCATCGCCACGTGAACCTAAATATTCACATATATCAAACTTTGAAGGGAATTTTTGTATTTCTCTGAGATTAAATCTATTATCAAACTCTTCTGCCGTGCGATAAGTAGTCATTGCTAGTTCACGGGCAAGTTTCATTCCTTTTGCAGGGTTACCCGCCTCTAAACCTAGCAAAACAGCACGCCTCTGTATGCCTCTCCATGCTACCCCTATGGGATAAGGTTTATGGGAAGCACCTATTATACAAATATTATTAACCATATTTGGAAAATCATGGGCGAAAGCAAGGGCAGTCATGCCCCCATATGAAGATCCAATTATAGCGCTTACATTACTAATCTTATTTAATAGCAGTAATTCCTTCAATCGAGCGGCTTGGTCATGAGTAGTTATAGACTTAGGGCGACTTTCACTCTCGGTAGAAGGGGCAAAATCAAGACCTATAACTTTATACTTGTTGAGATCAATCGGGCCGCCAGGCCTCACTAAAGTCGACCACCAACCCCTATTAAGTCTACCGCCATCCGCAACAAACCTAGAGGCAGAGATACCACCCAATATAACAATTGCCGGACCATTCTCATTCCCATAAACACGACCTTTAACCTCGTCATTTTTTATGACACACCCGCGTTGCAAGGTATTATCCCCTAATTGAACTCTTATATCTCGCGGCATCGCCACTACTCCAATTTTAAAGCCAATATGCGGAGAAAGATTTCAAGCCCTAAGCAAGTGACATCTTTCGGAATTATCCGCAGGATTTGGCACCGTCTGTATAAACAAGGTTGCCCCGACTTTCTAAGGGCCTGTCCCTCGGTCGGTCTTGATGAATATATCGATATGACTCATACAGCCGCAGACGTCAAGTATTAGGAAGTTGGCGCATCAGTAGACCAAATAAGCGCAATAAAAAAACCCTTTATTCTAGGCAATATTATTAAACAGATAACAACACCAATGAGAACCAATGAAAATGTTCGCAGCCAATCAGGCATGTTTAGCTTAAAGGTTATTAAGTAAAAAAATGGAGCAAGAAGATGCCCCGAGACAAGCATAGATGCCCAAGCAGGACCATCGTCTGCCCTTACATTTACCCATTTTGTTCCGCAATTGTTACACATTTCGACTTGCTTAAGATAACTTTCAAATAGCTTGGATTTACCGCACTTAGGGCAAGAGCCAGTAAAGCCTCTTTTCAATGCCTCTAATTTTTTAATGTTCGAGTAATTATCCATGAGCCATAATAGTATTATTGTATCATTAAATATAATGGCCTTATTGACACATCTCCCTCACAACCATAATCAATGCACTTTGGGTTTAATGAAAGAAAATAAAATGCCAGTTCCTGTTATTGTGTTAAATTTTGGCCATAGTGTTTTACGTAGTCTTGATGACTACACTGAAGCTGCCAGTGAAATATATCGCCACTATAGACAAGGCCAAAATGTAATAGCTGTAACATCAGCTCAAGGAGATCAAACTGATATATTACTTGCAGAAGCAAGGCAAATTGGACCCGGTGAAGATGCAAAAAATTTACCTGAATTGATACAACTTGGAGAAAGGCGCTCAGCTGCTCTTCTGGCATTGGCTCTAGAAAGAATTGGCGCACCCGCATTTGTAAGGCAAGCAAGGGACTTAGGCCTTAAGGCTGAAAAATCTATGTTAGTGGATTTAGATACTAATCAATTAAAAACAGATCTAAAAAATCATGATATTGTTGTTATGCCAGGACATGTTGCCATAGGAGAAAAAGATAGGTCTGTATTACTTGCAGAGGGCGGGGCCGACATGACAGCTATTTATGTTGCAAAACGACTAGGTGTAAAAGCGAAATTACTTAAAGATGTCGAAGGTGTTTACGAGCGTGACCCAAAATCCTCTGGACCAAAGCCAAAACGGTATGATAAAATTTCCTATGACGATGCTAAAATAAAAGCCCCGCCTTTGATATCACCTAAAGCACTGGAATTTGCAAAAAAATATCAGATTGAGTTTGATTTAGGCAAACCCGGCATCTCAAGTTGCACTACAATTGGAAAGTTTACAGGCAAACTAAGCGAAATCTCCGCTCCAAAAAAACTCAGAGTAGCTATGATGGGCTGCGGGGTTGTTGGGGGAGGGGTCTATCGAAGAATAAAGTCACTTTCTGACCGTTTTGAAATAGTAAAAATATTAATAAGAGACCCATCAAAATATATAGACCAAGGCTACAAACCATCAGAATTAACAACAGAAATTCAAGAAATATTAGATTCAAATCCAGATGTATTCATTGATGTTTCTGGACCTATTGAGCCTGCATTGGAGTATTGCAAATTAATGATTGAAAATAAAGTGCACGTAATCAGTGCCAACAAGCAAGCGATAGCTAAAGGCGGAGCGCCCCTAATAAATTTTGCTAATGACGAAAACATACAGCTTTTATTTTCTTCTGCTGCAGGCGGAGGAATGCCTGTGCTTGAAATGTGTATTCGAGAGAAAGGGCGAATTACTCGCGTGGAAGCTTTGTTAAACGGAACAACAAATTATATGCTTGATGAAATAAGTTCGGGAAAGTCTTATGCTGACGCCTTGGCAGCTGCACAGAGAAAAGGCTTTGCGGAGACTGACCCCACAGCAGATGTAACTGGGTTAGACTCAGCAGCTAAAATTCGTTTAGTTGCATTATTAGGGTTTGGCGAAGAAATTAATATGGATGCAATTCCGAGAGATACTATTGAAAATTTTAATCCAAAATCCTCACCATCAGGAGCTATTAAACGCATTTCAACTTGCTGGAAGGATATGAACGGCTTCTTCTCCAAACTTGAACTTAAAGACCTATCTCTTAACAACTTCATAGCGCAAGCAGATGGTGAAGAAGCGCATGCTATTTTTTACTTTAAAGATGGCGATCAATATAAAATACGTGGAAAAGGGGCTGGACGCTGGCCTACAACTGAGTCTGTAATGGCTGATTTGTATGATATTTCTTTTATATAAAGGATTTTTACAACTATGATTGTTCTCTTTACGTATTATTATTTTGCGTTGTAGTTTCTGTGTTATAAACGCCTAAAGGGGGTCCCATCCTAAACAAGCCAGTAATAGTTCTGTTTCGCCGAGATCTAAGAATAAGCGACAATACTGCTTTATACGAAGCTACCAATACTGGGCGCCCTCTAATTTGCGTTTATATATGGGAAACAGAGCGAAATCGAGAGATAGGGTCTGCTAGCAAGTGGTGGCTAAACCATAGTCTGCATTCATTAAAGTCAGATTTAAGTAAAATCGGTTTGGATTTAATAATTCGCAAAGGCCTGACCTCAAAAGTTGTAGATATATTAATTGAACAATCTGGCGCCTCAAGTGTTTATTGGAACAGAAGGTATGAAATTGAAAACATAGAGACAGATACTGAAATAATGTCAGATCTCAAAAAAAGAGGGATTTCTGTAAAAAGCTTTAATGCAAATTTACTTTCGGAGCCTTGGTCTATCAAGACTAAAACAGGTAATTACTATAAAGTTTTTACTCCATATTGGAGAGAGGCAAAGAAACATATAAAAACAGAGCCCTTACCAAGCCCCAAAAATGCTTTGAACTACGTAAAAAAATTAGAATCACTAGAAATAAATAATCTAAATTTAGTTCCCAAAAATAGTAATTGGGTTAACAAAATGTATCCTCATTGGACAATTGGTTCTAAAGGGGCACTTCAAGCATTATCAAATTTCGCAAATGGACCAATAAACAATTATGGTGAAAATAGAAACAAACCAGCTATAGATGACGGCACTTCAAAGTTGTCACCTCACTTAGCATTCGGTGAAATATCCCCAAGACAGATATGGAGTTTTTTTAAGGATAATCTTGAGGTTGCCGATAAGTTTTTAACCGAAATTGGCTGGAGAGAGTTCTCCTATGTACTTCTTTATAACAATCCAAAATTAGCAAACGAAAATTTTAAAGAAAAATTTAATACCTTCAGCTGGCACAATAGTGAAAGCTCACTTAATGCTTGGAAAACAGGCAACACAGGCTACCCTTTCGTTGACGCAGGCATGCGGCAACTTTGGAAAACAGGGTGGCAGCACAACCGAGTTAGGATGGTTACTGCCAGTTTTTTAATAAAGCACCTATTGATAGACTGGCGAGAAGGAGAAAAATGGTTCCACGACACACTCGTAGATGCTGATCCAGCTAGTAATGCGTCCGGATGGCAATGGGTTGCGGGAAGTGGAGCTGATGCATCTCCTTATTTTAGGATATTCAATCCTTTTTCACAGGGTGAAAAGTTTGACCCTGAGGGAGAATACATTAAAAAGTATATACCAGAACTCAAAGAATTACCAAAAAAATATATTCACAGGCCCTGGGAGGCACCATTAGAAATATTGCAAAAGGCTAATGTGAAACTAGGGGAAAATTATCCCCGACCGCTAGTCGATCATAAATTCGCAAGAAAAAGAGCATTAGAGGCTTACGCAAATTTAAATACTACATAGAATTTTCTAATTCAATATCCACTCATCATCGACACCATTGAGGCATCTAAATGAAATACTTACTTATAATACTCCTTTTAAATGCACCTCAAGCAGATGTAGTAAAGGCAAATAAAAAATTAGATTATGCTATTCTAGCTGGAGGATGCTTCTGGTGCGTGGAAGCAGATTTTGAAAAACTAAACGGAGTTAAGGAGGCTATATCAGGATACACGGGGGGCGATATGAATTATCCAACATACAGAAACCACGGTAAACATATTGAAGCAGTAAAGGTATATTTTGATCCAAAAGTAATCAGCTATACTGAAATCCTAAATAATTATTGGTATAATATTGATCCAACGGATTCAGGTGGCCAATTTTGCGATAGAGGCAATTCTTACAAAGCTGCGATATTTGCTAACAATGATCAATTAACAACGGCAAGAATATCAAAAGAGTACATCTCAAAAAATAAACCTTTCAAGTCACCTATAACTGTGCCCATTTTAAAATCAAAAAAATTCTGGGTTGCGGAAGAATACCATCAAGATTATTATAAAAAAAATCCTATAAGGTACAATTATTACAGAAAAGGATGTAGGCGAGATGCCGTGTTAAGACGTCTGTGGAAATAATAGATAACTTAACACTATAAAGAAGATACTCTATCTAGCTATTCGTAAGGACGTCCTTTCCTAGGAGTATAGCCATAACCAGCCCATACTCTGAGCAGACGGCGTTTACCTCCGCCCAAATCAATATCAAGGTCTGACAAGCGCACTAAATTTTCAAAGTCATTTCTTAACAATGACTCATCCTGATTATAATAATTCAATAACAATATAGGTCCATCCTGCTTTTGAAGTGGGTGAGTCAATTCGGCATGACTCAATGGTTTCTTACCAAACGTCCACATTTTTAAAGGTAACTTATCATTTAAGCCATAATAAAAAAGACTATAAAACATTGTCCGCTTATCAATAGCTACAAATTCATATGTACTGTTCATGTGCCCTTGATTTATAATATTTTCTACAGCGCTAACTGTTTCAGGCCATGAAATTAGTCGTTTAACCGAATTTGTTAGACCCGCCCTATTCATCATATTGACATTTGAAAGAATTATAAATCCAGATAAACATACTACACTTTGAATTACTAACCCGCTTAAAACCCAAGTCTTCAACTTTGAACCGTGTCGAGTTAAGTAATGGGCAAGTATAATGGAACCTGAAACATATGACGTAACAGCCCAATTAGCATTCGCTCGTGAAAATAAGGCCTGCAAAGAAATTAAGGCTAAGGGAATTATTGTCAAAATTAAAAGAAGGTTGATAGTTTTATTATCATATACACCTCGAAATTTGAAAAACATTATTATCGCTAAAATCAAAATGATCAAACTTATGGGACCAAAAACACCAAGCTGATCAACCCAAAAAGTTAATAACTCTGCTGGGTTCAATGTTAGTCCATTTTTCATATTAACGTTATCAATGGTATGGGAAATTGTTACAAAATTATTTTTATAATTCCATATTAAGTTTGGTAAAATTATACACGATGAAATTAGGGCAAGCACTAGGCCCTTTAGAGAAAAAAATACCTGCTTTGAGTTTTTATCAAAAATAGTAGCTAACAATAAAGCTAACACAAAATAGAACATAGCATATTTTGAAAGCAGACCCAATCCAATTGCAAATGCCATAATCAGCGTCCAGAAATATGACTTTTCTAAACGGAGGTGTATCCACGCATTCAATGCTAAAGCCCAAAACAATAGAAGTGCGGCATCAGTGCTTACAATGGCAGAAGACACCCACACAGCCGGCATTAAAAAATAGATAGCAGCAGCCCAAAATCCAGTCCTCTCGTCAAATGCGAAGCTAGCTGTCCTAAATATTAAAAATGCAATAAATGAGTGTAATAAGGGAGAAGAAACTCGGACCGCCCATTCTATATCCCCAAAAATACTCGTTGTTATAGAAATAATTAATGCAACAAATGGAGGCTTACTGTAATAGCCCCAATCAAGGTTTTTTGACCACACCCAATACTGGGCCTCATCCCCATGGAGTCCTAAAGGTGATAAATATAGGAATATTAATCTCAAAATAAGGAATATTGAAATTAACCATAAAGTTCGCTCTTGATAAATATTCATCTCTCTTGCTATTTTAATATTTATTCTATTTATTGGGTACTCTGCACAATAAGACTTTAGTAATCTAGTGGTGCTAAAGATAAATTATGAAAAAATTTAATACTGGCCATGCATTAATATTTGACTCAGGGGTCGGAGGTCTTTCGGTAGTAACTGAAATTGCAAAGCTAAATACAAATCTAAAATTAACTTATATAGCAGATGACAACTTTCGACCCTATGGTGAGAAGACAGAATTACAACTAAAGAGTCGTCTGCCTAGGTTATTATGGGAGCTGACAGAAACATTTAAGCCTGATCTCGTTGTAATCGCTTGCAATACCGCCTCAACCACAGCACTTGATGAAATAAGAGCGGTGCTTTCGGTTCCCGTTATAGGCGTAGTGCCCGCTATAAAGCCTGCAGCAAATTTATCACGGACAAAAACTATAGCCGTTATAGGAACACCAGGTACTGTCAAACGACGTTATGTTGACAAATTGATAAATGAACATGCCTCAGATTGTCGGGTAATTCTACAAGGCTCGGTCAACTTAGTCGACATTGCAGAAAAAAAAATGATGGGAGAAAAAATTAATGAAGATTGGGTAAAAACAGAGATTACGCCTATGTTCGGTGGGCCGTATGGTGCTGATATTGATGCAGTGGTATTAGCATGTACCCACTTTCCGCTTTTACTCGAGGAACTTAAGTCTTCGGTAAGTCAGTCTGTAAATTGGGTAGATAGTGGCGATGCTGTGGCGAGGAGAGTAAATAGCGTAATAAAAACACTACATCTAGAATCTAGAAAGTTTGAAACTAATAAAGCTTTTTTAATAGGCCCGAATACATGTATTAATCGCTACAAAACATTTAATTCCTATGGATTTGAAAAAGTTACGGGTTTGTTATTGGATTAAAACTCTTATAATAATCCAAATCGCGATTATAATAAAAAATAATAAAAGTGTTAGTTTTGTAAAATATTTTTTGATGAATTCTTCTGCCTGGTAGCCAAATAAACGAACGATATATGCCACAATAAAAAACCGCAGAAACCTTGATACAGTACTTGCAATAACAAAAACACCAAAGTTAACTTTTAAGCTACCAGACATTATAGTTATCACTTTATAAGGAAAAGGTGTAAGTCCTGCTCCAAAAACAGCTACTGCCCCATATGTTTCAATATTAGAAGAGAACTGTTCAATATAATTTGACTTACCCAAAGTATCTAATATTGGTTTTGCTAAAATATCAAAAAACCATAGACCTAAAAAATAGCCTGCTATACCCCCTAGAACTGAGAAAATGGAAGTAATCATTGCTATTTTTAGCCATTTGCTACGATTAGACTGTACCATTGGGATAACCATTAAATCTACCGGCAAGGGAAAGATTGAACTTTCCAAAAAAGATATAAGTGCAAGCCAATACACAGCCAGTCTATGCCGTGCTAATTCCTTTATACCTTCATAAGACTTAAGGATAAAATTAGAATTAATAGTCATTAGATAGCCATAGCATTAAAAAGCTTAAAGACATGTAAAAAAGAGATAAAAGTGTATAGCCTTTTTCATTAAGCTCATTTATAGGGTATTTCTATTAAGCGGGTGTGGCGGAATTGGTAGACGCGCCGGATTCAAAATCCGGTTCCTTTGGAGTGTCGGTTCAAGTCCGACTACCCGTACCATAGTTAGAAAACTTCTTTTTCAACTCACTAGTCTTTTCTAATTATTATCCTTAATTTTTTAATTAATAGCTTTCCTTTGGCTTACCCCTTCGATTTACACGAAAAAAAAAGCGGCCCTATAAAGGACCGCTAATACACTCATTAATGAGGAATATGTAAAAATAAAATTTTTACATCATACCTCCCATACCACCCATTCCGCCCATGTCAGGCATCGCAGGCGCTGCAGATTCTGGTTTTGGAGCCTCCACTATTGCGACTTCAGTAGTCAAGATAAGAGAAGCTACTGAGGCTGCATCCATTAATGCTGTACGAACGACTTTGACAGGGTCAATAATACCTTTTTTGACCATATCTCCATATTTGTCATTTTGAGCATCATAGCCGTAGTTAGCCTTATTTTCTGCTATCACATTACCGACAACAACAGCGCCTTCAACACCAGCATTGTCAGCAATTTGACGTAATGGATACTGTAAAGCAGCTACTACGATCTCAATTCCTGATTGTTCATCATCATTTACGCCTTTTACAGTTATATTGCGTGAAGCACGCAATAAAGCCGTACCACCTCCAGGAACTATACCTTCTTCCACTGCGGCACGTGTAGCGTTTAGAGCGTCGTCAACACGGTCTTTACGTTCCTTAACTTCTATCTCGGTGCTACCTCCAACTTTAATAACAGCTACGCCTCCAGCAAGCTTTGCAAGACGTTCCTGCAATTTTTCACGATCGTAGTCTGAAGAAGTAGCTTCAGCTTGTTGACGTATTTGTTCAACACGGGCTTTGATGTCTTTTTTCTTGCCCTGACCATCAACGATGACTGTATCATCTTTTGAGATATGTACATGCTTTGCGGTTCCAAGATCTTTGATAGTTACATTGTCGAGTTTAATACCAAGATCTTCAGAAATAACAGTGCCATTTGTCAATATAGCTATATC
>JABGVR010000114.1 GCA_018645985.1 Hellea sp.
GGCTCTTTACCTAACTGAGCCATCGGCCGAATAATGGTATTTATGTCTTCTTTGGTATATCCAAAAGCTACTTCTCTTTTATTTAAGTCAACTTCTTTATGAATAATTGGACCTTTTTTGGCTGAAATATCTTTAAGTTGAATTAGGTTTTCGTCGAGCCACTGCCTGTAAGGCTGTTTCGCTGCAATCTTTTCCTTTATCTCTTCATCGTTTATGATCCGGCCTTCGTTCATGTCGACTAAAAACATTTTACCTGGCTCTAAGCGCCCATGAAACTCTACCTCATCTGGCTTGATCTCAACAACACCTGTTTCAGAAGACATAATGACATTCCCATCCTTAGTGACCGTGTAACGTGAGGGCCTCAAACCATTACGGTCTAGGACAGCTCCTATAAAATTTCCATCTGTAAAAGGAATAGAGGCTGGGCCATCCCATGGCTCCATCTGGCACGAATTGTATTCATAAAAAGCCTTTTTAGAATCCGACATATCTGGGTTTTTTTCCCAAGCCTCTGGAACTAACATCATCATTACTTCTGGAAGCGATCGCCCTGTCATTAACAACAACTCAACGACCATGTCCAAGGTTGCCGAATCAGATTTTCCTTTGAGAATTGTAGGGATTATTTTTTTTATATCCTCTCCAAAGGCGTCACTTTTTATAATTTCTTCACGTGAAAACATGCGAGACACATTTCCTCGTAAGGTATTAATTTCACCATTATGGCAAATATATCTAAAAGGCTGAGCCAAGTCCCAAGTTGGAAATGTATTTGTTGAGAATCGTTGATGCACTAAAGCGAGTCGCGTGTCTAACGCTGAATTGAAAAGATCTAAATAATACTCGTTAATATGTTCTGGCTTTAAAAGGCCTTTGAATATAATTATTTTAGTTGAAAGGCTCGGAAGGTAAAAGAATTTAGACTCAGACAGTTTTGAGCCATATATTGTATGTTCTGCTATTTTCCTAGCAGCAAATAATTTTAAGTTAAAATCAAACTCTGATTGTTTGCTGTCTAACTTACTGATAAATAATTGCTTAACAAAGGGCTCTGTTTCTTTGGCAATTTCTCCTAAAACATCACTGTTTACAGGGACGTCTCTCCAGCCAAGAATTTGTAATCCTTGTTTTTTTATTTCTTCTTCAAAAACCTCAATACAATAAGTCCTCTGGTTTTCTTTTCTCGGGAGGAACACATTACTAACCGCATACTCCCCAACCTCTGGAAGATCAAATTCACAAAATATTTTAAAGAACTTATGAGGAATGTCAATAAGAATTCCTGCACCATCTCCAGTAACTCCGTCTGAGCTTACGGCGCCCCTGTGTTCTAGTTTAACCAGAATCTCTAATGCCTTATGAATGATGTCATTTGAGCGCTTTCCTGTCAAACTACATATAAATCCCGCGCCACAATTGTCGTGTTCAAATTCGGGTAAATAAAGACCTTGCTTTTTTAACATACTTATAATTATTAGAGGTTCTAAACCATAGTTGGAGATGTAATATAATGGCAATAAGTCTATTTATAAAAAAGCTTAGGCAGTTTTTCGAATTTGCGATTTTGAATTGCCATTAATGCGTTATGAGCAATATAAGGGAGGATAGATTGTCAAATAATCAATCAAAAGTTTAGGGGGTTTTAATTTTCAGACTAGAAAGAACTGAAAACCACAAACTAGACCCTGTTTTAAAAATCTAATTATTGAAATATTAAAAATATGACTATAAAAAATACAATACCCTAAATTTTTAGGGGTATAAATTAAAAATAGTATAAAAATTACTCCATAGCCCTATTTTTGTTAGGGGTATATATATAAATATTATAGATTTGACCCCAATAACTAAAAATATTAATTACTAAATTAACTATTATGAAAAAAATTATTTTAAGTGCTGTCGCTTTAATTGGAGCATTAACATTAAACGCACAGGAAGATGTTCCGTCATTTTCTTTATCTGGAACAATAGATGCCTATTACCGTGCAAACTTATCTGCTCCTAATGACGAAGACGCTATCGCACCCGGATCTTCATTTGCTCAACTGCCTGGTTTTGCTCTAGGCATGGCAAATCTAATCGCCAGCTATGAAGGTGAAAAAGTTGGATTTGTTGCAGATTTAGTTTTTGGACCCAGAGGTACAGACGCAATATTCGCGTCTCCAATGTACTCAAACACGGGAGATATTGTTAACCAACTTTATGTTTATTGGAACGTGAGCGAAGCTGTAACATTAACAATGGGTAACTTTAATACCTTTTTAGGATACGAGGTGATTTCGCCTGCGGCAAACTTCAACTACAGCACGTCTTATCTGTTTTCTTACGGACCATTTAGCCACACGGGGTTAAAAGCAGACTTTGATTTAGGAAACGACTGGTCATTAATGGCTGCTGTAATGAATCCTACAGACGCAACAGAATACAATCCTTCAGGAGATTATGGTTTTGGTATTCAGCTAGGATACGCTGGACAATATCTTAATTTTCTAGACTCTCAAGGTACTTACGAAATTGATTTTACCGGTGGGCTTGATTTATCTGATTCGTTATTCCTAGGATTAAACGCTGCCTATTTTGACGGTGGTGATGACGTTAGTTTTGCAGGGGTTGCCTTGTACCCGCAACTTGCAACATCTGATAGTTTTTCGCTTGGATTAAGAGCAGAATATTTTGCTGAAACTGGTGAATTTGGTGCTATTGGCGCAACAGATGCAGACGGCGATGCAGACGTACTTGCTTTAACTTTAACTGGAAGCTATACTGTAGGAAACTTAATGATTAAGCCTGAATTAAGATTAGACTCTGCTTCAGATGAAGCGTTTTTAGATAACGACCTTACTGGCTCCAAAAGCTTATCCTCATTTGTTTTAGCTGCTGTTTACTCTTTCTAATTCGTATTTACTAACCAACTAAATATATAATTTATGTCAAATTTTATAAACACTTTACCTCTAATAATTCAGGAGACTGTTACAGTTGAAAGTCTTGCTGGATCGATCAAAGACGACATGGGAATGTTGTGGATGCTAATTGCTGGTATCTTAGTATTTTTTATGCAAGCTGGTTTTACTTTGGTAGAATCAGGAATGACACGTTCAAAAAACGCAGTGAATATAGCAATGAAAAACTTGCTTGATATAGCTGTAGGATCTCTTACTTACTGGTTTGTAGGATACTCTTTAATGTATGGTGACACCACTAACGGATGGTTCTTCTGGAGTGGAATCATGCAAGGAGAAGGTGCTGATTTATTCTTCCAAACAATGTTTGCAGCAACTGCAGCAACAATTGTTTCTGGAGCAATTGCCGGAAGAACAAAGTACTCAACCTACATTGTATTTTCAATTGTAATGACTGCTATCATATACCCTATTGCCGGTGGATGGGAATGGAACGGAGGTTGGCTAAACGATACAGATGGATTCATGCCAGCTGAATTTATTGACTTTGCCGGCTCATCAATTGTTCATGCTGTTGGTGGTTTTGCTGCCTTAGTTGCCGCCTACATGGTGGGGCCAAGAATTGGAAAATTTATAGATGGAAAAGTAATGCCTATTCCAGGTCACAACCAAATATTAGCAACCTTAGGAGTGTTTATCCTATGGTTAGGGTGGTTTGGTTTTAATGGTGGATCTCAGCTTGCTTGGGGTGGAGACGATGCTGTTGCTGCTTCAACAGTAGTGCTGATCACTAATCTTGCTGCTGCTGCTGGTGCATTAGGCGCCCTGATAACAACATGGATCTGGTACGGAAAGCCACACTTGGCGCAATCTTTAAACGGTGCTTTAGCTGGTTTGGTGAGTATCACTGCCGGTTGTGGAAACATGACTGCTGGTGGCGCGGTATTAGCCGGGCTTGTTGGAGGTATCATCGTTGTATTCTCTATCGAATTTATCGAAAAGAAACTTAAAATTGACGATGCTATTGGTGCGGCATCTGTGCATGGAGTTGTTGGGTTCTGGGGGACGATTGTTGTCGGCCTTTGGGGTATAGACGGTGATGGTGCTGCAATTGGTGTTTTTAACGGCGGTGGCTCTGCGCAACTTGTTGCACAGCTTATAGGTGGGCTAGCCTATGTTGTATGGGCAGTAGCGCTCTCTTTTATCGTATTTGGAATCCTTAAGTATACTATGGGGTTACGAGTAACAGAAGAAGAAGAAGTTGCTGGGCTTGATATCTCTGAACATGGATCTATTGCATATCCTGGAAAAAGAGAAAGAGGTCAAGACTAATTTCAATATATAATTGAGCAATTATACGCTCTAAA
>JABGVR010000115.1 GCA_018645985.1 Hellea sp.
ATGCTCTGCTAGGAGCAGTAAGCTTTTCAGGTTATTGAGTAAATATAACTGCAAAATGATTTCTTTTGGCTGGGGTCGCATGCCAACGTCTGTGTCCAGCACACCATTTTGGCGGCGCGCTATTCGACGATTTCTTGTAGAACCAATAAATTCTATGAGCTTGGCGATTGGCTTACTTGTAGTTCCTGCATATAGAGCTATTAAAGCAATTAGCCGATTTGAAATTGTTTTTACTGCAGGTGAGGTGACCCCCTTAGACAGTGTATATGCAAAAAAAGTAGTCTCATTGAATTGGCGTGATTTTGATTGCTATAAAAAAGTTAAACTTTTGAACAATAAGATTGTTAAGGGAAGGTATGCAGTTTTTCTGGACCAAAACTTCTGCCATCATCCTGATGCTAGAATCTCGAATTATGGGCAAAGCGCGTTAAATGAAAATCTTTACAAGCAATCGCTAAATCGATTTTTTAGTTTAACGGAGGAGGCATATGGTATTAAAGTTGTCATAGCCGCACACCCAACCTCCAGTAACGAAAAATTTGAGCAGCGTGAAGTTTATCGAATGGCTACTGCAGATTTGGTCAAAAATGCTGAATTTGTAATCATGCATTCTAGTACAGCGCTTAGTTTCGCTATTCTTAATTTAAAACCAATACTTTTTATCTATACCGATGAAATTAAGGAATTCTGTAAACTCACTATATTTTCTCAAATTGAGCGTATTGCGTTGTTTCTTGGTGAGGATATTTATAACGTGAATCAAATAACCAACGGAAGTCAAATTATAGTTGGGTCACCCTGTATTGAGAATTATGAATCTTATAAATACACCTACCTAACTTCGCGTGAGTCTGAAGAATTTTTCTCTGCTGAGATATTTTGGCGAGAGCTCTCCGCTCTACTTTAACTAAAGCCTTTAATTACTTATTGAGACTTGGCGCGCGCTATATAATACAATGATCAGTCAAAATTCAGCCAATAAGCTACAAAAAAATAACCACACAATGAAGCTCTCAATTTGTATTCCAACATATAATCGTGCAAATCACCTTGTTAGTTGCTTGAACTCGATTATTACCTGTAGTTTAAATTCAGATTTACAGTTTCAAGTGTGCGTCTCTGATAATCATTCAACTGACGAAACAGAAGCTGTTGTAAGGAATGCTCAGTTATCAATAGATATCAAATACCATAAAAATTTTAGCAACCTTGGCATTGCAAGAAACATCCTTAAAGTTGCTTCTATTGCTGATGGTGATTTTGTGTGGCTTTTAGGTGATGATGATTTGTTGATGCCGGATGCTATCGAGGCGCTTTATAGGTTGATTGATCTTTATCCGGATGTAGACTTTTTCTATCTGAATTCATTCCACCTAACAACAGAGTATGTGCAGGGGTATCCTTCACCTTTTGATACGGCAAACCTGCCTGTGGATATGGAGCCATTTTCTAAATGGAAAAACGTTGGAGTCATGCCATTTTTTGCCCTAATTGATCCAAGGGTATCTTTTGATTTTCTTGGTGGCATTTTCTTGTCTGTATTCAGGAAGGAAAATTGGGCGAAAAATACCCATGTTCTTAACCAAAGTGCATTAGAGGATAATCGCACTTTCTCCCATCCTGACAATACATTTCCCCATATAAAGATATTTGCCAGCGCTTTTTCAAAGTCCAAAGCCTATTTTAACGACCAACCCCTAAGCGTCTGCTTAACAGGTGCTCGTGAATGGACAGCTATGGGGCCATTAGTTATGAGTGTTCGTCTGGTGGAAGCATTGCAAGAGTACCGTAACAATGGGCTGCCCTATTGGCAGTATTTTTATTGTAAAAATCATGCACTTAGAAATTTTTTGCCAGATTTTTTAAAATTACTGCGGCATAAGGATAGCTCTGGTTACATTTATATTAGCCCGTTTAAATTATTAGCCAAATCATTACTATACCCCAATTTTTATATGTCAGTTTTTTACTTTACTGGCAGACAAATGGGCAAACTATTACAACGTATAGTCAATATATTTATTTCTTAGGAGAACTCTATTTATGCCTACAAATAATTTCCATGAAATTACACTATGTGAGGTCTGCGGAAATGATACGCTTCAGTCTGTTTTAAATTTAGGGCATCACCCAATGTGCGATGACCTCGTAAGTATTGAAGATGATCGAGTATGCAATGAGTACCCTA
>JABGVR010000116.1 GCA_018645985.1 Hellea sp.
AATCTGCATTATTTGAAAACCCAATTAATACGCCGGCGCCATTATTAATTTGTTTTTTATAAGTTGCTTTATCCAAAAGTATCCTCAAGCTTTCATCATTAAGTGGTGCAAGCCAATGGACAAACTTTTCATTCATTATTAAAATTTTTTTAAAATGCTGTGTCTTTATTTCTCCAATCACTTAGATGCCTCATAAACAGCCCGCATTAAAGACCTTGCTACGCAGCGCGCTGCTGCAGACCCTAATTCTGAAAGTATAGCTGGGTTATCGCAAGGTTTATGACCTGTTGATATTGCAAAAATAGTATCGCCATCAAGCGGTGTATGGCTAGGCTGTACTGCCATAGCTATTCCATCTTGAGCCATAATTGCAATTCGCTTTAATTGTTTTTGTGTTAAATTAGCCTCTACAGCTACGACACCAATTACTGTACTTTGGCCTGGCGTATTTAAAAAACTTAACTTTGTATCATCAGGAGTAGTATATTTATAATTCTCCGGTGGTCGCATGCCGCCAAACTCATTATTAATTTCATAAGGCCAAGCCCATGGACATTTTGTTTCGGGCATATACGGAGAACCAACCGAATTTGCTGCTACTATAGCCCCTACAGTAAATTCTTTACACACCTCTGATGCGCTTCCTACGCCTCCATTATAAATTCCTGACATAGCTCCATACCCAGCCCCTATCTTTCCAAGATCCATCTGTTTTGATGCAGACTCACATGCTAATACACCTAAATTTCTAAAGGGGGGGGTTATACCCCAATTTTTATCTCCCCCGTTAGCATTATCGAATAGTATAGCACTTGGTACAATTGGAGAAACTGGGATTGGGCTAGGCCCTACTTCATAACCCAAACGTTTTTCACCGAGCCATGCACACACACCATCGGCTGCTGCAAGCCCGTAAACGGATCCTCCCGATAAACAGATTGCATGGACTTTATCAATTAAACCTCCATCGTTTAATGCATCAATTTCACGTGTTCCAGGGCCGCCACCTCTAACATCAACCGAGCAATTTGCAGGTTTGTCTGGTAAAACAACTGTAACGCCAGTTCTAACCTCGTCATCATGAGCTTGTCCGATAGTTATGCCATTTACATCTAATATTGTATTGATCATTACTTGCTCTTTTCTAAGTGGCACTTATGTTGCCCTTATAATTAAGAAAGCTTAATCTATGAAACAAATAATTTCATTTTTTCTATCTATATTTCTGTACACTTTCGTGCATGCCGGAACATCATCGGCAAACGTAGTAAATGCAAAAATTAAACCCACACCTTCGAAATCAAAAGGGATGGTTGCTGCTGCTAATCCTCTAGCAAGTCGGGCGGGTGTAGAAATACTTGAAGCAGGCGGATCAGCTATTGATGCGGCTATTGCTATTCAAGCCATGTTAGGGCTTGTTGAGCCGCAAAGTTCAGGTCTAGGTGGAGGTGCTTTTATGGTTGTTTATGATCCTAAAACTGCCAAAGTTTGGAGTTATAATGGGAGAGAAAAAGCTCCCGGTGCCGCTTCACCAGATATGTTTTTAGACCCACAAACAAAGCAACCAATTCCCTACAGAAATGGTATTGCCTCTGGAGTATCTACTGGGGTTCCTGGCGTCATAACCATGCTACAAAAGGCGCATCAGGATTATGGTTTGCTTGATTGGGGAGTACAGTTTGAGCCTGCCATTAAAACAGCAGAAAATGGATTTAAAGTTAGCCCTCGTATGGCAAATATCACCGCTAGAATGGGAGGATTTGCTTTAAATAAAGATAAAAATGCCAAAGACTACTTTTTTCTAGATGATGGCAATAAAACAATACCTGTTGGTTTTTTGAGAGATAACCCACAATATGCGAACACTCTTCGCGCCCTTCAAAAAAACCCTAGAGCACTTCTTGAGGGTCCTATAGCTCAAGAAATTTTACGCGTAACGCATAGACCTCCATTTCCTGGCAGTTTGACACTTGATGATATGAAAAACTATCAAGCAAAAAAAACTGAAGCGCTTTGTTCCACTTATAGGTCAAATATTATTTGTGGAGCTCAACCCCCAAGCAGTGGACCAGTTGCCGTACAGTCGATTTTAGGGGTTTTAGAAAATTTTGACATGAAAAAGTTGGGAATGACATCGGAAGGGTGGCATATTTTTTCAGAAGCTAGCTTTTTGGCTTATGCTGATAGGGATAAATATATTGGTGACCCGGATTTTATAACAGTGGATGCTGATTCACTTATAGATAAAGAATATTTAAGGTCTCGTGCAGATTTGATCCGTAATGATATTGCAATGAAAAATGTAACGGCAGGTAACCCAAACGCACTTGTAAGAGGTAAAGACTCTACTCCAGATAATCCAAGCACATCACACTTTACTGTGGTTGATAAAGACGGCCTAGTTGTTTCTATGACCACTACAGTCGAGGCAGCATTTGGTTCGCAGCGAATGGCTGCCGGCTTTATTTTAAATAATCAGCTTACCGATTTTTCATTTCAACCTAGGGATTCTGATGGCCTTTTAGTAGCTAATGCGGTTGGGCCAAACAAACGGCCAAGGTCATCGATGGCACCAGTAATTGTTTTTAATCCAGAAGGTGAGTTTTTGTTTACATCGGGTTCACCCGGGGGGAGTTCAATCATAGCTTATACGGCGAAAACTATAGTTGGAATTCTTGATTGGGGCTTATCTCCCCAAGATGCTATTGAACTACCCAATGTAATTGCACGCAATGGGCGCGTAGCGGTAGAAGCTAAAGGTTTAAAAGATGAAATCTCAGGTGAGATTGACCGAGGTTCACCCGCAGAAGAATTTGGCCTTCCAGAGTCATTGATAAAGGGACTCGAAAGTAGAGGCCATAAAGTCCGTCGTTCAAAGGGTGAATTTAGCGGAATACATATTATTTATAGAGATGAAGACGGAACATTGATTGGAGGCGCTGATCCTCGACGCGAAGGAGTTGCTTTGGGTTTAGATTAATTTCTTCATGAAAAATATAAATCCATCATTTAATTATGATTTATCTAAATCCTGGCTCCACTCTCCGGTGCTGGCTAAGCTATTCATTTTAGCTCTATGGGAAAAGGCTTCTTGAGCGAGTTTATAATTACTTTCCTGACCCTTCCATGCAAATAAAGCTGACTGCTGCAAAGCACGTCCGTATGAGTAAGTAAGTTTCCAAGGAAAACCGCCTATTTTATTCATCATATCAAGGTTTCTGGTCGCTTCTTCATTATTCTGGCCACCAGACAGAAAAGCTATTCCAGGGACAGCTGCGGGGACTGTATTTTTTAAAACTTTAAGCGTTCGTTCGGCTATCTCTTCCCTACTAGGTTGCTGAGCACATTTCTTTCCTGCAACAATCATATTGGGTTTAAGTATTATGCCTTCTAATTTTACTCCTTGCTCATATAATTCAGTAAAAAGTGAATTTAATGTTATCTCTGTAACTTCCTGACACCGGTCAATGTTATGATAACCTCCCATGAGAACTTCGGGTTCAACTATTGGAACTATACCCGCTTCTTGGCATAGAGCAGCATAACGGCCAAGCGCATGTGTGTTAGCTTTGATACCTCCGATAGTCGGAGTAGTTCCAACATATTGATCTGGGTGAGAAATTTCAACTACAGCTCTCCACTTTGCAAATCTCGCGCCCAAATCATAATATTCTTTAAGACGTTCACGAAGGCCATCAAGTCCTTGAGTTATGGTTTCTTGAGGTCTACCGGCTAGCTGAGTTGTTCCCATGTCAACCTTTATACCTGGTAACGTATCAGTAGATTTTATCAGTTCAACTAAAGGTGTGCCGTCCGCTGCATTTTGTCGGATAGTTTCATCATATAATATAACTCCAGATATATGATTCTTCATTGCCTCGGAGGTTCGAAATAACATTTCTCGCCAGTCGCGACGACTTTCATAAGTGCTTTCAGTTTTAATACTTTCAAACCTTTTGCCAATTGTTCCTGTGGATTCATCGGCTGCAAGAATACCTGTCCCCGGTTCGACCATTTTTAATGCTATCTTGTTAAGTGCTTGAATATCCATATTATGACCTTTTTCTTAAAATCTCGATACCAGGGAGAACTTTTCCTTCCAGCCATTCCAAAAAAGCACCTCCAGCTGTACTAATAAATGTAAAGTCATCAGCTGCTGATGCATGTTTTAAAGCTGCTACTGTGTCGCCGCCACCTGCAACAGAAACGATTTGCCCAGCTTTTGTTAACTGCGAAGCGTAGATTGCGGTTTCAGATGTTGCTTTATCGAATGGGTTAATTTCAAAAGCTCCCAATGGTCCATTCCATATAACTGTTTTCGCCTTATCAAGGGCTAACT
>JABGVR010000117.1 GCA_018645985.1 Hellea sp.
AGTCAGGTGTTAGAGTGCATCGCGATGAAGAAGACAGGCTTCAGTATGATTCCTCGTTCCAGCAGCTTAATGGAATGCTTGTGTTGAATGATGTTGGTGTCCTGGGTGCTGCTGGCAACAGGGTGCAGAATGCTGACGCACTGGCCGTTCATATTTATGATCACATTGAATGGGGCAACTGGGTGTTTACACCCGGAATGCGCTATGAAGATATAGCGTTGTCCCGCACACGGTACAATGGTGGGGCTGACCGTTTTTACCCGATCACCTACAAAGAGGATTGGGCAGTTATTCGTGATATAGCACATGCAACAGGCACTGCTTACACTAAGAAAGGCCTTAAAAAACTAGCTGAGAAAGATGCCGCTAAAGCCGCTAAAAAGAAGGCTAAAGCACTAGCTGCTGCAGCTGGTTAACAAGCGAGTAAACAGTTCATATCCGCACTACTCATCACTTTGCAAAGTAGATGGGTAGTGCACTTTTAATAAGGTCAACATTATGTCATCAGTACGGAAGCTACTTCAGGTGAAGGAGTTAAAGAAAGAGTACGTAAGTGGGAACCCTGTTTTAAAAGGCGTCGATTTTAGTATAGAAGAGGCTGGTCTTGTAGCAATTATTGGACCATCTGGGACGGGTAAAAGCACATTGCTTCGTTGTATTAACCGCTTGATTGATTCGACTGAAGGGCAAATTATTGTCAATGATGTAGATATTTGTCAAACAAAGGGAAGGTCTCTACGTAAACTTCGCAGACAATTAGCGATGGTATTCCAAGAATACAATTTAGTTGAACGTTTAAGCGTTATGGAAAACGTCTTAAGTGGTCGCTTAGGTTATATGTCAACTTGGCAAGCTTGGCGTAGAAATTATACCCAACAAGATATTAATTCAGCATATGAACTATTGGGTTCGGTAGGTCTAGCAGAACATGCGACAAAGCGTGCGGATAGTTTGTCAGGAGGACAGCGTCAAAGAGTAGGCATTGCCAGGGCTGTGATGCAAAACCCTAGTATCATTTTGGCGGATGAGCCTACATCATCTTTAGACCCAAAGACAGCTGTTGAAATTATGGAATTGTTAGAAAAATTTTCTCTGGAAAAGAATATTCCAGTCCTTATAAACATGCACGATGTTAATTTGGCTAAACGTTTTGCAACGCGCATTATTGGGATGTCAAATGGTTATGTAATTTATGATGGACAGCCAAAGGGGATCACGGATGATCACTTAAAGGAAATTTATGGAGGAGAGTCATGGCTGGATTAAACTCTATAGCTGAAGGCCATAAAAAGAACCCTTTTAAAAGAAGTAGGTGGAACATTGGATTGTGGATCCTAGTAGTCACTTATCTATTTTATTCAATAGGTTCTTTGGGGCTAAACGCAGAGCGTTTTCTTTCTGGGATAGGCCATGCAAGTACTCTACTAGATCGCATGTTTCCTCCAAATTTTGAACGTTGGGAACTGCTGCTTTCAGGCCTAGTCGAAAGTTTAGAGATAGCCATGATTTCAAGTGTGAGTGGAATTTTTCTATCACTATTTATTGGCATATTAGCGGCCAGAAATTTAATGCCGCCTTGGGTGAGTGTCCCCATTAGGGGCTTTGTAGCTTTATGCAGATCATTCCATCCTGTAATTATCGCAATTTTGTTTGTTAAAAGTGTTGGATTTGGTGCGCTAGCAGGTATTTTAACTCTGATTATTGCCTCTATTGGTTTTATTGCTAAGCTTTTTGCAGAGGCCATTGAAGAGATTTCTTTTAAACAAGTTGAAGCAATTCGGGCGACTGGGGCAAATTTTAGTAGCGTTGTGATTTATGCGGTAATGCCACAAGTATTTTCCCGATTTATTGGTTTTGCCACCTACCAATTTGATTCAAATCTTCGCAATTCTACTATGGTAGGTATCGTCGGAGCAGGAGGCTTAGGAGGTACTTTATTTTCAGCTTTTCAGCGCTTTGACTATGATTTTGTAGCGGCTATATTGATTACTATTATATCCCTAATCCTAGTGTGGGAATTTTTGTCTACTCTGGTACGGAGAGTTTTCTAATGGCCACTATAGACTATCATTGGCAGCAATTTAGCTTTGGAAAAAAGATAGCACGATTTAGCGTATATCTCTTTTTTATCACTGGCTTTTTATTCTCATTACGCTCTGTAGAGGTCATTCCAGAGTTTCTCTACGATGCTCCAGAACAGATCATGGACTTATTGTCACGGATGTGGCCTATCGATTATGCTTTTTATCCTTTGACGGTACATGAAGCAATAATAGAAACTTTGAATATAGCTACTTTAGGTACTTTAGTGACATTGATTTTTGCTATTCCTTTGGCCTTAATGAATGCATCAAATGTGGTTTCGTCTCCACTAATTCATTGGATTTCAAGATTCTTTCTCGTTTCATCACGCTCTGTTAATTCATTAGTTTGGGCTTTATTATTTGTGGCTATGTTTGGTCCTGGTATGCTGGCAGGTGTTCTAGCAATTGCTTTTAGGTCGATTGGTTTCGTTGGTAAACTGCTTGGAGAGGCGTTAGAAGAGGTGAACATGGGTTCTGTGGAGGCTCTACGTGCAACAGGAGCACCATGGGGAGCAGTAATGTTAAAAGGCTACTGTCCTCAGGTAATGCCAGCATTTTTTAGCATCGTATTATTTCGTTGGGACATAAATGTCCGAGAGTCTGCAGTATTAGGTTTGGTGGGTGCTGGAGGTATTGGGGTAGTGTTAAATGACTCTATGAATCTATTTCAATGGCAGGAAGTAGCTATGTCATTATTGGCGATTTTTACTGTAGTCGTGCTTGCGGAAATATTAGTGATTAATATACGTAATCGTTTAATATAAATATCTTGGTTTATGATTTATTTTGATAAATAAAAAAATAATTAATAGCTAATTCAATTTAAGTCGTTGATATTAATAGAATAATATTCTATATATTCCATATAGGTAGAAAAATCTACTATCATTGGCATATTTATTTAGACTTTGAAGGCTATGGGGGGAGGCTCATTGAACTCGGCTAAGTATTAATAATACCTCCCTCACACATCAAACGAAATTTGGTCTTTAATTTAAGTTAACATATAATCCTATTTTTTTAGGAGAGACTAATATGGCTCGATCAAAACATGTGGATTTAAATGTTCTAAGCTTCTCAATCTATGCGATTGCCATTATCACATCAGGTGCTTATCTGGGTAACTTAATCAATATGGGGGTGGTACATGCGGCTTTCTGGTTAACCTTAGAGCCAGTTGCATTCATGAATGACTTCGCAGGTAAATTTGATTTGCTTTTGATGACTCTGCCATTAACGTTTTTACCTAGCTTACTTGCAATAATTGTTGCTATCTGGAGCACACGGAAAACTATACTCGCTCGTAATTATTGGCTTTGTGCGCTTGTTCTATCTTTGATCGGGCTTGGCCTATCTGCTGTCTACTTTATACCAATGAATAATGGGTTTGTTGCGCAATCATTTACACCAGAAGAGGCTCGTGTAAATCTTGAATTCTGGTACAACTTACATTGGGTCCGAGTTGCACTATCTGCTGTGTCTTGCCTGTTTACGCTCTTGGCATTCAAAGCTGCGGTAAATACTCACCACCAAATAATCCAAAGCTAGAATTGGTAAACCCCTCTTTGACGGTCAAATAGTAATGGACAGGGTATTTTATTCGGGGGTGGGGTCTGGTGGTCTCAGAAAACTTGAGTCTTCCCAAATTGATAAATCTGCATAAACTGTAGCAAGGAACAAATATGAAATTTCTTTTATTCAAGCCTAATTTTGTATAATTCCCTTTAAAAGCTGGAGTAAAAAATTGGTTGATCGAATAGCAGTGGTAAAT
>JABGVR010000118.1 GCA_018645985.1 Hellea sp.
GATTATTGTTAATTCTACCGAGCTTTTATTTAATTGCATATATTTTGCAAAGTAAGAAAAATAGTAATAACTATGATAGCTTCTTTGAGGTGCTGCCATTTGCATCGATAACTATAATTCTTTTTTTATATCTTCTTAGTTTTTCAGCAATGGCGTTGATCGTTGTGATGGTTTTTGACTTTCAAGATCGACTGAGGCCTTGGCTAATAACCCGGCATTGGTGCATTGTATGGCTATCTATTTTTGTGGGGGCAGTTTTTTATTTTCACAGTCTTGGATTAATTCCCTTTTATTTAACAAACTTTGTTGCTCTATTGGGATTTTTAACAATACTAATAATAGATATTTTTTTAGCAAAAAGTATACTTTTTTTTAAAAATGGTACTGCAATTGTGACGGGTTGTGGCATTAACTTGGTGGGCTTGTCCATTATTTTAACAAGCTTAAACTAAGTTACTTAATTACTTTTAAGACATACATTCGAGGCCATTTCTAAAGTCAGTGCTGCATTGATATACTCTAACCCAATCTATCAGAAATTGATTTGGCAGCGTATCATCAGATACACCTGTTTCGTTTAATGGTTCAGGAAAACCTCCGCCTATAGCTAGATTTAAGATCAAGTAAAAGGGCTGGTCATAAGGTGCATTAACGTTTTCAGGGGCTCCATCTGTAAACCAGGCGTTATTCCTGATCGTTCCGTAAAGTTCGCCATTGAGGAACCATTTAATTACACCCTTACCCCATTCGAGTGCCCATACATGATAGTTGTCTGCTGGATTGGATTTGTCAGCTAGATAAGTTCTTCCATCAATTATACTGTTATTTGGATATAAACTCCCAAAATGGAGGGCATATACGGTTCTATTTTCTCCATCTGTTCCATTACATTCATCACAACGTGCTCCCAGGTTAACTGCCTCCATTATATCAATTTCACCATATAAGGGCCAGGTATCCCCATAAACATCTGATGCGCCCAGCATCCAAAATGCAGGCCAACTTCCTTGCCCTTCTGGTAGCTTAGCCCTAAATTCTATTCTGCCATAGGTCCACTCGTGAAGCCCTTCAGTAGTAATCTTTCCTGATGTGTAAGGTTGTGTGCTTTGACTCGCGTCGCTGTCTCTATTTGGGCCAGTAAATGTTTCCTCTAATGCGACTAATCGCATTACACCATTTATGGTTTCGATATTGTCTTTTCTATCAGTATAGCATTGTTTTTCATCATTACCGCCTCCCCAACATTCATTTTTCAAGTTCCAGTTATTAGTGTCAACTGAGGTTTCATTGAATTCATCGGACCACATAAGCTCCCACCCTTTATCGGCTGGGTGGTAACTTGGACCCTCTGGCGGCGACTCTGGAGTTGTGGGCCTCTCTGCAGATGGGGGCGTTACAACTGGAGGCGCTATTACAACTGGTGGGGGTGCAGAATTTTCTGAACTACCACCACATGCAGGAAGGACTGAGAGAAATATAATAATTAATATGGTAATTTTTTTTAATGTCATCTTAGTTTTTTTAAGAGTTTTTATACAACCATTTTAATCACAGGTCCTATAAACTTGTCAATAAATTATTGACAGCGCTGTCATTTGTTAACAAAGCTCTTAATATTTTACAGATATCAGATATAATCCATCTGGTGGTGCCACGGGACCGCAAAGTGTTCTTTTTTTGCCATCAAGCATTTTTTTTATTGCATATTGTTCCTGCTTTCCAAGGCCAACTTCAATTAGACTACCAACCATCGACCTAACTTGCTTATGTAGAAAACTTCTTGCGCGAAAATGAAAATGAATTTCTTCCTCTACGCGTGTTATGGTTATGGCATCGATAGTTTTTGTGGGGCTTTTAGCTTGGCATTGCGTATCTCTAAATGTTGTAAAGTCATGTTGTCCTACAAGATACTGAGCGGCTTGGTGCATGGTATCTTCATTGAGCTTTACTGGAACTCTCCAAACCCTACCTTTGTCTAAAGATAGCTTCATCCGGCGATCAATAACACGGTATAGATATCTTCTTTCTATAGCATCAAACCTCGCATGCCAGTCATCTGACACCACCTCTGCTTTAAGAATGGTTACAGGGTCACTAGCCATGTGAAAATTCATAGCATCGCGTATTTTATCAGTGCCGTATTCTTTGTTTAAATCCATGTGAGCTATCTGCGCTAATGCATGAACGCCGCTATCTGTTCGTCCTGAACCATATACTTCAACAGGTTTATTGTGATTTAATTTCTTTCCTGCATTCTCAAGGACACCTTGAACACTTAGGCCAATTTTTTGCCGTTGCCAGCCTATGTACGGGCCTCCATCGTACTCAATGGTTAATTTATAGCGCGGCATACAAAGCAACTGAAGTAAATGGCAAATAATAATTATATATTTCTGATGACTTAATCATTTCAAAACATTCTTTAAAAGTACTCTCCTACCTTTTAAAAATTCTTGTGCGCTCATTTTTGACTTTCCTGCAGGCTGGACCTCTATTAAACGAACCGCGCCTTGACTGCATGCAACTGTTAAGTCCTCTTCAAGAACTGTTCCTGCTTGGCTGCCATCTAAATTATTATACTTTAGGTGTTCGCTCATATGGACTTTGACGCGCTCGCCGTTGATTTCACACCATGCCCCTGGAAAAGGCGATAGGCCGCGTATGTGCTGGTCCACTTTATTAGCGGGCAGGTTCCAATTAATTCTTGATTCATTTTTTTTGATTTTGCGCGCATAAGTGGATTTGCCTTCTTGCGCGTATGGACGAAGTCCGCCGCGTTCAAGCGCGCTAAGTACTCTAGGCCACATACTTGCACCAATTCTAGAAATAGTTTGGAATAAAGACCCTGTTGTGTCTTTATCTCCAATACTAATAAATTCTGACAGCAGTATGTCACCTGTATCTAGGCTTTCTTTCATTTGCTGTATTTGCACTCCAGTTTGTTTATCACCTGCCATTATAGCTCGATGTATCGGAGCTGCGCCCCGCCACCTAGGGAGAAGTGAAGCATGCAGATTTAAGCAACCAAATTTAGTAGACATTAGAACTTTTTTTGGTAAAATTTGTCCGTAGGCAACAACGCAGCATACATCAGCCTGTAAATTTTCAAGTTCTTTGATAATCTCAGGATCATCGAATTTTTCTGGGGTTTCAACGGGGATACCCATAATTTCTGCAAATTGATGTACTGGAGATTTTGTAATTTTTTTGCCACGACCAGACTTTCTAGCAGGCTGAGTGTATACTCTTTTCACGTTATAGCCGTTAGCAATAATTTCTGCTAGTGAAGGAACTGCAAACTCGGGTGTCCCCATAAAAATTATACTTAAAGACACTTTAGGGCTCTGCTTTTTTTATTTTAATGTTCATTTTAAGGTGCCTTTAAAGTCTCAAATACCTGTTTTTAATTTATTTGATTTTTGAACTTTTTTTACTGCGCGGTCTCTTTTAAGGCGCGATAGGTAATCTATGAAAACTACACCCTTGAGATGGTCCATTTCATGTTGAATACAGGTGGAGTAAAGGCCTTCGCACCATTCTGTTACTCGTTTTCCATCATAGTCTAAATATGTAAGCTTTACTTTTTCGGGTCTTTCAACTGATTCAAATACGTCAGGTATTGAGAGGCACCCTTCTTCATAAGTCGATAGATCTTCTGCAGTTTCTAGTATCTCGGGATTAGCGAAGTACTTAACATTAGGTTGATCGCCTTCTCTAGCTAGGTCCATCACTATGACATTTAGTGGTACACCAATTTGAATGGCTGCAAGACCTATTCCAGGAGCTGCATACATTGTTTCTAGCATATCATCCATCAAAGCTCGAGTTTCATCAGTAACATTTTCAATGGGTTTAGAAACTTGTTTCAAAACTGGATCGGGTACTGTGAGTATGGGTCTTATTGTCATCACCCGTAATTAGTCATCAGATGGTTAAAGGTCAAGCAGAGGACTGTATTTAGCGTGGCATTCTGACCTAAAATACTACTAGATTCAACGTTGACTCAGCTATAAGTGTAGCTAACTTACTCTCCCTATTCAATGAAAGTACTATATGTCTGCTAAATGGAATAATAAACGACCTATGGCGCCTCACTTGCAGGTTTGGAAGTGGCACCCCGCTATGCTGAGTTCTATTTTACACCGTGCGAGCGCTATAATTGCTTATATTGGTTTAATAATCGTAACTATTGGGATTTTTTACTTATCCAATACTGGCTCTCTTCCTCTAGAGTTTATCATTTTTAGCCCAATCGGATTAATTGGTTTCGGGGTATTTATTTTTGCGTTTACTTTCATGGCTTTAGCTCAGGCGCGACATGCGATATGGAATAATGGCTCCATGATGGACCCAGCTAAAAACAACACTCTATCTTATCTAATGATAATCATTGCCTTAATATGGACATTTTGCATGTTATTAATGAGTGTTTAGGAGATTGCAGATGTCGAAAAACTCTACCCACACTAAAATTCACAATCTTGTTGGTTATGGGCTGATTATAAGTTTGCCGTTTGTGCTCATTAGCGCAGCTGAAGCTGTAACAGGTGGTTCACAAGGTTTTGTTAACTGGCTTGGAAGTACTTCAGGAGGGGTTGGTTTTATGGCATTTTTTACCTCTGCCCTTTGGTATTCCAAGCTTGAATTTGATGAAGTAATAATGGACTATTTTGGAGGTAAATTACGTTCTGTATCGTTAATCACCAACCGTCTGTTAGCCTCAATCGTATGGGTTATAGCTGCATATACAATTTTTAGACTAATACTGGGAACAGCATAATGACAAAATGGATAGATCATACATATGACGTTGTTGTTGTTGGGGCGGGCGGTTCTGGTTTGAGGGCTACCCTTGGGGCAGCTCAAGCAGGTTTAAAGACAGCGCGTGTCAGTAAAGTATTTCCTACCCGCTCTCATACTGTAGCAGCTCAAGGGGGGATTGCCGCTTCTTTAGGAAACATGGGTCCGGATGACTGGCGCTGGCATA
>JABGVR010000119.1 GCA_018645985.1 Hellea sp.
GGTAGAAATATTAGCCGCAGGACTAACAGGTTCAAATTTTGGTTTTGAGGCAAGCTCATTTTTAAATGCTGATGGAGATGCGCCGGGAGTTGGGCAGCTCATCATAGCAATTGATCCTAGCTTTTTTGCAGGTGATCAATTCTCTGAGAGAACAGAGACGATGGTCTCTTCAATTCTTGAGCAGCCATCAACGAGACTTCCTGGTAATAAACGCTTAGAAAAGAGAAAGATCCGTGAAAGTTCTCAGAGTATTACTATTTCAAAAGAATTATTTGAGAAGATTTCTAAACTCAGCTAGATTGGCTAAAAAAATAAGCTTTTTTAGCATCTATCATATATATGTCTTGTTATATAATGGCTCCTTTTAATGTTAGGTATTTCTTTTATGAAAACACCAATTAATAAGGTATCTAAGGTTTTACTTAGCTCTATCTTGACAATGTCACTAGGGTTTTCCTTGACGGTTCATGCGGATGATTCTGAGCAGATTAAGTCCTCATTAATGAGCAGAATGACGGGAGCTACTGGATCTTTTCTCTCTTCGGGGATTGGCGCAATTCTGAGTCCTAATTTTGACACGGTAGAGGTAAATACCAATCTAAAAGAGGGCGACTCAACTTTTGATATAGGTGTTCTAAAAGCCTTCGGTGATAACCCTAACTCTTTTCTTTTTAACCAGATCAACCTTAATCGTTTTGATAAGAGAACCACTTTAAACGTTGGTTTTGGTTATAGAAGACTTAATGCAGATGAGACCTGGATGACCGGTGTCAATGCATTTTACGATCATGAATTCCCAGATGATCATAAACGAAACGGCGTAGGATTTGAAGTAGTAAGTTCAGTCTTAGAGTCCCGAGTCAATATATATAAAGGTACTACTGGGTATATCAAGGACAAGAGTGGTACGGATTCAAAGGCATTAGATGGAAGGGATATGGGCTTCAAGGTTGCACTTCCATATCTTCCAGGTATGAAATTTGGAATGAATGCATTTGCATGGAAAGGTGTTGATGGCATGAAAGATAAAAAAGGTAGAAAATATACTTTGGGCGGCAACCTCTCAGATAACCTGTCTATTGAGTATCTCAGAACTGACTTTAAACTAGCTGCTACTAAGGACACTAACAGTATAGTCCTAAACTACACGTGGAACATGGGCCAGGACAATACAAAACCAAAACTATTTGATCTTTCAAGCTCTGCTTACGAACTGCAGAAGATTGGTAATGAAAGGTATGCCTTAGTAAAGCGTGAGAATCGAATCATCAAGAAGAAGTCTGGTGTATTAACAGTGAGCGGAATCTAACATGAAAACATTAAATCTAAATAAATTTGTCTTATTAACGGTCTTATCTTTAGCCGGACTTGTATTTTCAAATAGTGCCAGTGCGCTTTGCGTTGTTAACGGAGATGGGGCTATTGTTACTGTGAGTGGAAACTCAACTACTCCTGTGAAGGATGACACTGCTGATGAAGAAATTGCTGCAAATACAGCAAAGGATAGCTGTACCATTACCCCTGATATCTATAAATTAAATATTTATAAATTTGGTCTTTGTAAATCTGATCCTGATCTCAATGACTTGAGTAGCTGTCAGTTATTTTTTGATCAAGCTGCAGGGGTTGAGTTAGATATTCAAAAAGGGGTGAGCGCAACGCTACCTATTCCAGAATTCTCCATTGAGCCGGGAACCTACCCATACTTATATGTACTGCTAAGCTCCAAGCTCGGCATGAAATGGTCAGGAAGAATGAGTAATGCTGTTGACGGTGCATCTGGTGATGGAAATGGCGGAACTTATTGCTGGACGAGTAATACTGGCATGAGGGCTTCTAATGGTGTAGATGGTGATGGTGCATTCACTACAGCTCATGGCACCTCTTTGGCGGCTAGTGTTAAAACAATGGACTGCGGAACCTCTGCAGGCACACCTGCTTTTACTTACGAGATTTTAACCAAGTTCTCTGAATCGAACTGTTCTTCTGCTTTGGGCGCTAATGGAGATAAAGGTACTTTTGCTATCGAGGGCACTGGGTCGACTCGTGGAATACCATCAGTTCAATTGCTGACATCTACTGATATAGCAGCAACGACTTGCGCGAATTCGGCCAAAATTGCTTGGACAACAGACCTCGAGACTTCTTATGTTGTCACCGAAAATTCCAGTTTTGCTATGAGCGTTAAAGCGACAGCCGCAAATAGCCTTGAATTTAGTAATGGAAATGATAATGACTTACTCTTAATAGGGTCGGGTGCGCCTAGAATCTATTTAGCTGTTACAAATTAATTAAATTCTATTATCTCTTTCACGCGGGTTGCTTTAGACTAAGAAAGTCTAGAGCGACCCCCATCAACTCCAATTATTTGACCTGTAACCCAAGAGCTTCCTTCACCTAGAAGAAAACCAGCAAGAGAGGCTGAGTCTTTTCCTTCGCCCAGTCTCTTGAGCGGGTGAGCCTTAGCAAGTGCTTCTGCTACGACTTCACTTTTA
>JABGVR010000120.1 GCA_018645985.1 Hellea sp.
AAATGCTTCTTTTCTGATAATTCCTTGGACGTATCAGATAAAACTCATCCCTTGCCACCGCTTAAAAGTCTAGTAAAATTCAATAATATTAATGAAAATCTTCAGTCAATTCCTGACCTACCAAAAACAGTGATATCCAAGCTTGATGCGGGCTACGTCAATTATAGACAGCTTACAAAAGATGTCAGTGAACAAGGTATTGAGTGTCTGGCGAACGGTAATTACAAAACAGTTATTCACTTCTTCCAAGGTGTAACCCTGATTAATAAATTACACAGACAACGATTAACGCCCACAAAGAATAGCAGCATCTTCACTTATCCATTGGCTTATTACATTACTGGCTCAAATCATCCTCGACTAACTGACAGAGTGGGCGTTCAGCATTCAAGGAATGAACTGCTAGCAGCCATGTATGAAGACGTAACATTCTGCAATCAGGATATTGTATCTTCAGGCGTGAACATGCTTGAGAAGCTGATGAGAGACGCAGGAATAGATACAGCTTGGCTCGTCTCATACCTGAAAGACCCAGAAAAGTATCGACAAGATTTAATGAAACGCGTTGGAGTAGACAGGAGTGCTATAAAGTCTGCTCTTCAGGCTGTCACAAATGGTGGCGTATTCACGCCTTCCAGCTCTGGAGCTGTATATAAAGCCCTTGAGGAAGAGGGAGACCCAGATTTGTCATATAAACGTGCATGTGGCTTTCTCGATGGAGTAAAAGAATTAGAGAAGCCCATGAAAAAACTTGGTAAAACATTTATGGATTTGGATAAATGTAAAACTCTTGGTTGGTGCTTTCGTGGCAAGTTGAAGAACGCTATTGGGCAGCATTATGATGTTGTCGAGGAACGCAAAGCTAGTGACGAGAAAAGAAAGGTCGCTTACGAACGTAAAGAATTGGCCCAATTAGAGCTAGATGCGGGTGGATTAAATGATACTCAGAAGAAATACCTTGAGAAAGTAATCACTGATCGTCTTCCTCCGCAGCAAGGACGTAAAGGCCAAAGGTTTTCTTTTATGGTGATGGGAATGGAACAGTCTTTTATACTGAGACTTATCCAGTTATTACCTGCAGACAATCCAGTGTATGTGTTGAAGCATGACGGGTTTATTAGCAAGCTTCCAGTGAAAGAGGAATTAATCAAGCAGGTAAAAGCTGAGCGCGACTTGCCATACCTTAGTTTTATTGAAGAGGAAATGTGACTTAAAACGAATCCTAGGGGTATGCCAGAGTGGGGATAATACCTGTATGGGGAGTTCCAGTAACCCTGTGTTAGGTTAGAATTAAAAAGAGGTGACTGAATGGGAGCAATCTAATACAAGTTATTAATCATAATAAATCTAAAGTTGCATGAAGGTGGGGAAATGGTATTTGATATAACTAAATTAAAAGGTAGAGAACCTCTGCAAGAATATCCTTGGCGGAATGAACTTGACCGTCTTTTTGAATGGTTATCTACACAAGAAAATCATGTAACGGCCTTATGTTTTGATTTAATCATGTCTGCTGCATATATTGATGCATCTTCGGGAATAGAGAAAAATATTGAACAGTGCGACAATACACCTTCGCCATTTAATGCACATATAGGATTTATAAACCTTTGTTCACCTTGTTACATTAATGCTGCAACATGGAGTTATCAAAAAGCTGTAAAGCCTCAATCAGGTGCACTAGGCAAATTAAGCAGTGAAATTATATTGCGGTTTATAGAAAAGCTACATCCACATTTTACAGAAGTTATAGCGGTTGGAGGAACCGATGCAGCTGACGCAGTTTTAAAACATAATAGTGGAATAACTATTCTTGCGGAGGTTAAATCCGCCCCACTACTAACTTATCCCTTTATATTTGAAGTTCCTGATGGCTGTTTAAATGGCCAGCATGAGAAACTCACCATAACTACCTCGCAATTGCAAGAATGTAGGTCAGCAATTCATTTGCATAATGAGCACTATATCGATTTAGGTAAAGTCGGCGATCACTTATGGCCCTTTAAACCCTTAGTAGACTTCATAATAAATCCGACGAATAAAGGTGTTGTCGATAAATGTATCAACAATTGGCTGGATGCTAAAAATGCGTATACAGCAAAAGACCGAGGCGATAGAATGTATTACTTAGCAAATGCTAGTGGCGGTCCACCAAAAATAGCAAAGGATCGTGATTTATGGCCTTCAAAGGAATCAATAAGCGACAGTAAAACTAGTGCTGGGATGGATAGAACTGATGATATAAAGAAAGGTATATATCAGTCCATCAAAATAGGAACCACTTTTGGCGCTGATACTATGCTTAAAACAGCAATTATCTCTAATCTTCCAGCAGGAAGACACGGAGATGAATATGTGGCTCCGTTTGAGAATATGTTTTGGGGGTTAGAAGAAAACCTAAATGAGATAGGCGGCGAACAAGCAATTAAGTTAACCGACCTTAGGCGAGTGTTTGATTATATAATTACATTAGACGACCCAATATTAAGAGATTTAGAATTATGAAATTGCCTAATCACGAAACGCGTGAGTATACTGGTATAGTCCTAGAAAGAATGTTGCATTTGCCTCCAGGTGGGAAGATGGGGGATTTGCCGAAACATTTACAACATAAAAGTTTTATTAGAACAGGCGCCAAGAAAACTGGCGGCCCAAATATGCGCTTGATAAGGCTTCTGGACGAAGAGCCCTCATTAACTATTACAGCCTACATCTTTAATAAGTTTGTTCATCCAACAGAAGATAGATATATAACGCCTAGAGAAGCGGCGGTACTGCAGGACTTCCCAATCGAGTATGAATTTAAAGGCACATTGGGACAAGTTCAGAAACAGGTTGGAAATGCTGTTCCAGTGAAATTAGCTACAGAAATTGCAAATGAAATAGCAAGATACTTTGAGAGATTAAATCAGGGAGGAAAATTAAAGATAGCTTCTTATTTTACAGGTGCAGGAGGTTTGGACCTTGGCTTTGAGGCAGCATCAAATTCATTAATACAATTTGAAACAGTGTTTTCTACGGATATCGAAAAGTGGGCTGAGGCGACTATAAAACACAACAGGCCGCAGTGGAACTTTCAAAGGGCGGATATAACTTCGCTGTCTCCGGAATGTGTCAAAAAGGCGGCCGGTGGATCGCCGGATATTATTATTGGGGGACCACCCTGTCAGCCATTCAGCGTTGCAGGTAAACAAAAAGCCATTGGAGACCCTCTTGGTGTTTTGTATAGGGATTATATTAGGCACGTGAAAGAACTTTCGCCTGAAATAGTGATAATGGAGAATGTATACGGGTTAGCTCAGGTGAAATCAGTGAATATGATTGACGAAATATATAAGTCGTTTGATGAAATTGGTTACGAAGTAACCCACAGGGAGTTATTGGCTGCTGATTACGGAACTCCACAAAAAAGAAGGCGACTGTTTTTTGTCGCAGCAAAGAACCTTCACTACTTTCAATACCCACAACCAACACATTGTGAAAAAGAAAACTTGTTAGGATTGCCTTTATACAAAGGAGCAGGAGAAGTTCTTAAAAAACTTCCGAGGGCGGTCTTAAAAAGATAACTTGAGTATCTGTCGTTTAGATTTATTTTAGCCTTTAGTGTTTGATCAGGCATAAGCGCTTTTTGTTTCCCATATTGTGTGATTTAGAGCGGGCTAATTTATGTACAATAGAGTGATAAAAGTTCGTCAGACTAATTTAGAAAATCAGAGATTAGAAATGGTATCATTTGAAGAACATTGGGAGGAAATGCTTGCAGCATTAAAGGCTTTCAGGAAGGTTATACCTACTAATTGCACCATGTAATGAAATTGTGAAATGTTTACTAGAAAGAAATTAGCCTGCTTTCTCGCCCAAGAATCGACGGAATACCTTTCAGGTAGGTACCGCTAAGAGTAGCCCGTTTCGTTAATTCTAGCCTGAGAAACACGGCTTCCTGCTAGCTTAAAAGACTATCGGTAAACACTGGTAGGGTACATAATCAATTGAGCTTCAAAGCCACTTGCTCAGCCTTCAAATGCGTATACCTCTGAAGCATCCTGTAATCTCGATGGCCTGAGATCAAAGCCACTTCTGGAACAGATAATCCCATCTCGAAAAACCTGCTTATTGCTTCGTGTCTCAGATCGTGGAACCGCAAATCGACTATACCAGTTCTCTTAATCAGTCTCTGCCATGCACTCATGAAACCTTCTATACTTTTGGAGTAGACCTTCTGGTCATCGTTAAGAGCTTTAACTATTACAGCCGCCTGAGATGTAAGTGGGATAGTTCGAGAATGCCCACTCTTAGTAATTGGAATGTATAGTGTTCTAGTATCAGCATTGAAGTACTCTTTGCAGACACTCAGGAGCTCACCACGACGCATACCTGTCTCAATAGCTAGAGTTATAACGTTTTGCAGTTCCGCAAGCTTACGAGTCTTACAATAGCTTGTAATGATATCAAACTCACCAGGTTCCAAGCGTCTACTTCTCTTATCATTGAACTTTGGAAGCTTAACCTTGTGTAATGGGTTTGACCCAAGTGGGATATCCCACTCATTGATCGCCACCTGGAACATATGTTTGTATATGGTGAACTCTCTTGATACCGTTGAAGGAGTTACCTCCTTAAGTCGCCTATCTCGATAGTTGGCAAAGGTCTTTGGTGTAACTTCGGAAAGCATAAGCCTTGAACACGGGTAGCGTAGAAAAGCATTAATGCAGTAGGTTTCAACTTTACATCTACGCTTATTAACCGTGATGGTGTCTCTATACTTAATGAATAAGTCGGTGAGGGAAGTAGTGGTTAGAATTGTTCTGTCTATAATTTTGTTGCCGTTGCTAATCTCCCTTTCAGTCGTTCTTGCCCAGCTCTCTGCGTCTTTCCTATAAAGAAACGACCTGCTGATTGATCTATGTCCTTTCCGTCTAATCTGTGCCTGCCATTTACCTTTAAACTTTCTATAACTCGCCATTGTTCTTACCTCAGTGTGATCTAATTGTGATTTGCAAGAGGTGTCACTGAGGATAGTTTTATTCGTGTTGACTTAAGTCATTGTACTTAAAGGGATAAGCTTGCCTCGGAGAGGTGGCTGAGTGGTCGAAAGCGCTCCCCTGCTAAGGGAGTAAGGTGGTAACGCCTTCGAGGGTTCGAATCCCTTCCTCTCCGCCATTATTTTCTAACATATCAGCTCACATAACCTATTGTACCTTAACGGTAATATCTCTTTTTCAACACAATAAAAAACTAAATAAATCTCAGTAATTACTCTTAGGTTCAGTG
>JABGVR010000121.1 GCA_018645985.1 Hellea sp.
CGCTCTTTGCGCGCCTGTTCAGCCCTAAAACTGGCGACACAAAGCTATAACTCGACACGCAATTAGAGCCATAGATCCTGTGAGGGCTTGTCAGCGATGGGCCTCTGGATTGATCATAAGAGTATGTGCTCCCACCGCATAGGCATTGATTTGATTTAAATACTGGAAAACTGCATGTTAAATTCATCTTCAGTGACAAAGACAATATGTGGCGTGGCCAGAACATTAGGGTTCGTCAGAAGAATACTTTCACGATCTAAAAGGGGCTCGTGATCGAACAGATCCACAGCGGCGTGAAGCTGGCCCTTTGCAATCTCCGCTTCCAAGGCACCGGGGGCGATAAGTCCAGAACGGGACGTATTTACGAACAAAGCGTGCGGCTGCATCTGTGCAAGGGGTGCAGTCATGCAAATGAGAAATCGCATCGGATTGCTGAAACTGGCTATTTTTTGGGTTTCTACGAGAACTAATCCGATCTAACCCTGGCCCCATCCATCGCTATACCAGAGCTACCCGTGTAAACGATCTGATACGTGTTATTACCATTCACGCCACAGTTATGGCATCTGGCTCTCTGACGCACCTCATGAGCCGTGGTGTCGCCTTCTACGACTGCAATCAGGTTAGCTACCTCTAGCACCGTATGGTGCTTGCATAGGCCATAGTTGATGCTGAGTTGGCCGTGTGTGAGATGGTTGGGTTGAGAGTTTGGTCACTCCCAGATCAGCCTATGATCAAGACATTACTCCCAAGATCGTCTCCCTGTAATCCTGCACCCTCAAGCGTAATGGTAAGAACGCCAGTTCCATCTGAGATTATTGACAGAATAGGTGGATGGACAAGTGAAGGTGTAGGGCAGGGGTATGGGTTTGGGTATCCACTGAATATTCTGCAAGATTGGATTAAGCATCTGGAAATATGATTAAAAACTATTCACCTTATAGTTGGGCCTAACTATTGTCGCTTACATGGGTATTTTCTCTTGGAATGTTCTTGATAGCTCCAGCACTATGGATCTGGCAGTCATTTGGGTTTCAGACACTAGGCTGGATACTGTTGATTGGTCTATGCGGCTCCATCGCACAAATAGTCATTAGCCAGTCTTTTAAGGAACTGATCCTACAGCTTTCAAGCCGTCAAGCCGTACATCCGTCTCCTCCGACTGCGTTGGGCATAATCTAAATTGATTGAGTTTAACCGTAAATGACAATTTAAAATTTGCATTTTTTTTCTATTTGTTTCATCAATTTCCAGCGTGGGGTACAACATCAAGGCTAAACTCCAATGAATTTTAGAGGCTATTAAAATGGATAATGGTACTATATTAATTGTTGTCGCGTTCACTGTAACGTTACTTTTATATATCCTGTATGCTCGAATTATAAAACATAAGAACAAAGCCTATGAAGCACTTGCAGGGATAGACGTTCAACTGAAAAATAGAAGTAATTTGATACCAAATATTCTAGAAATAGCTAAGAAATTTATGGAGCATGAAAAAGGGTTAATTTCTTCCGTCACGGAACTGCGAACTAAAACAGATAAAGATTATGATAGTCATGACGCTGCGGCATTAAAAGAACACATGGCAGTTGCAAGTGCGTTGGATGCTCAAATGGGGCAACTCATGATTTCTGTTGAAGCCTACCCAGATCTAAAATCTGATCAAACCATGCAGCAAGCGCAATTATCATATAATGAAGTTGAGACCAAGATCGCTGCAGCAAGACGCTTCTATAACTCTGCAGTTGGGCAATTAAATAATTCAATAGAGATATTTCCGGGTAACATAATTGCGCCATATGCGAAAGCCTCCCTTATGCCCTTTTACCAGGCTGACGAAGCATCTAAAGCACCAATTGATGCATCTTCCATCCTTGGCTAAAGGAGCATACTTTGGTATTTTCGTTCTTCAGTCGTAGAAAACCTGGTGAATTGGGTCTGGGGCAAGTATTTCGGCTCTATAATAGTGCCGTTCTTAAATCAGATAAGCTGTTGCCGAGTTATGAAGAATTGGGTGAATGGGACAGAGGCTTTTCAAAATATTACAACTCAAACTTAAGAGATCTAGTAGACGATTTTGAGGAAAATAGGGTCATCGCCGCGACTGCTGCCAGAAATAAACTGCTTTGGTTGACACCATTTTTTTTTATAATCCTGATTATCGGAATCAACCTAACTATTTGGGAATTTAATGAATACGATGAGCCCGGTGGCCTAGGCATTATTTTGGTAACACTATTGTCTGGTGCCATTTTGTGGTACATAAAACGCTCCATTTTAGTTTATCAAAACTCCATAAAAGAGAAAATTTTCCCACAAATTTTAGGATTTATTGGTGATTTCAAATTTTCTACAGATGTTCCGTCGCAAGTTATAAAATTTAAAAAAAGTGGTTTGATACCTGCATTTAGCGTAGAGACTAACGAAGATCAGATCACTGGAATGTATAAGGGAGTTCAGCTTCAGCTCTTTGAAACGCATCTTCAAAAATGGAAATATCGTGGAAAAAGGAGCCGTTTAGTAACTGTATTTAATGGCTTGATCATAGTCCTTAATATGAACAAAGATTTTAGTGGCAAGACTTTAGTTAAACGAGATAAAGGGTTTGTCTCCAATTGGTTTGGAAATAAATCTTCGGGTTTGGAAAATGTAAAATTAGAAGATCCAAAATTTGAAGAAATTTTTGAGGTGTATGCAACGGATCAGATAGAGGCGCGGTATCTTCTAACTGTCAGTTTTATGGAACGTTTGTTAGAGTTAGCTGATATATTTAATAACGCCGAAATTCAGATCTGTTTCGAAGACAACAATTTGCTAATGACTATACCATTACGGAAACCGATTTTTGAACCAGGACCAATAACTGAACCAGAGAACTTTGTTGATGATGCTCAAAGCCTGCTAAAAGAGATGCACCTTATTTGTCAGATTGTTGATACGCTGAAACTAAATATGAAACTTAACTTGTAAAAGCAAAACGCTTTTTGCTCGACTGTCTTTCACTCTTTATGTTTTACAATAAGAAAAGCCTGTAACCGTTGTTACATACAGAAATGTCATGTGCGTTCTTTGGATAACTCGTTTGTTATATCATCAAAGATGTATTTGGCCCCTACTTTTATGAAATACCCTCTAAAAATGAAAATAATGATCAATTAGAAGGGTCGTTCATTTAGCTTCCTTGCCGCCTCTTATGTGAAGACCCCTATTACTGACAGGTCTAATTGCAACTCAACGACCAGTCAGTTTTGCCAGTCTCAAATACTGTTGCTCCTGAGCCGTTATTTTCAAAAAGCGACAACTCGACTGAAACGCTGTCGCCTGAACGACCTGCAAACGAGCATGGATATGATAATTTGGGATAGCATTCTTCGTGAATAGCCGCTCTACCTATACTGTCAAAAGCCAGCATCAGCCCACTACTGTTAACATCATGTATTGTGTAACAACTCTGTCCAGTACTTCCTGGCCAAGTATCGCAAACAGAACACCAATCCCCGAAACAATCCTCCACAGGTTTTTCGCCATTATCAATAATAAGTTCATTCCTTTTTGTAAGCTCTATCGAACGATCAAAGCCTTCTAAATTGTAGCTTGCTTCTTCAGATCCATTGACCGTTAGATATAATGCGCCAATGGGGTTTTCTTGCATCAATTCTGACCAAGGATATCCTGCATCGGCCTCTGGAAACCTAGAAAAGACATTATTTTTCAGTGCGTAGCCGGTGTATTTGCCTTCGCAAATATTATTGCTTTCTGTTCGTCGGTTCAATTTAGCATGCGTGTAGCCATCCCACGAATTGTCCAGAATTGATTCCTCATCGCATGTGAGTTGTGCTAAAACTTTATCGCTATCAAGTACCGTAAGTGAACCATCTAACCCTCTTCCTTTTGAGTGGATCCATGTATCTGCAGTTATAACGTACCTTGTGCCCCTGTTAGAAAACACGAATTCGTTGCTTGTATCCATTGGAACGTTATTGGGAGTATAATTTTCGGTTGGACGAAAAACATGTTCTATTCTTTCATAAAGATACATTTCTGGATCAGCGTTATATCTTCCAAAATTATATGAAAGCGTATTTCTGTCCTCTTCACTTTCAGCATCTTCGTCTAACTCTTCACATACGGAAACTTCTTTTTTCCCTCCTGAAAATGTGCAGTAAAATAAAGGTTCCACTTTATCTCCCTCGGCATAACATTGTCCTGGGGGCAACCCATTTTCGTAAGCACTATTACCCGTGGCTTCTAGAACTAAAACCTCAAAATATTCGCATGCTGTGAAGCCAGATGTGTTGTACTTATCAAAATAAATCCGTGGTTTCCTGGTAGAAGTTTCATAATAGTGAGATTTGAAAAAGTTCAGTTCATTGTTTGATAAACTGCCAAATTCTTCAATTTGAGGTATGAGTTTATGTTCCGGATCTGCTGCTTGCCAGCACCTTTGTAATTCTGTTATTGCGGCACGCGTTTTTTTTCCTGCTAAGCCATCTGGCGTTCCGGCTGGATAACCGAACCAGTTCAAACCTTCTTGGATTTGTTTCACCACCTCACGCGAGTTTACTTCTACGGGTGTGTCCGAGGCAGGCACCAATTTTTTTTGAGTTTCCTCTTTAAATTCTTCTTCAATGGTCTTTAGCAGTTCATCGGCAAGGTTCTTGAATAGATCATTACCAGCCCAAGATACACTTGTTGATATCACAAACGCTGTAATGGACATTCCAATAAGCTTTTTTGATTTGAATGCGCGATCTTTAAACATATTTTTTCATCTTTACGATTTAATAGCTTGCTAATAGGATCGGTTTCTACTTTCAGAAACTTTCACACAAAAAGGCTTTTTGAACAACTTTATTCAAACTTTTTTGCTTAGGTTCTCGATGGGGTATTTTGGGATCGTAACCATTTCCTTTAATGGATTTGCGCTGGGTGTTGGAGCGGTGTATCCAAACAGTCTGGTAAAGGGTGGCATGCTGGAACCAATTAATTACTTCGTTTATACAATGGATTTAACAACTATCTTGATTAGTATCGTCTAACCAATAACTACATATTTGTGCGGGAATTTTGCGTTTGCTTGCTAAATGCCTGCTTCGCTGATCAGCATTGCGGTTGTATTGCCCTTAGTATTGACTATCAACGCAGCTTTTCAAAGATGAGATCAAGTCCTTAATGAGTATGGCATTTTAAACTAACAACTCGTTTCTTTATACTTCTCCCACAAAATTCATTTATCTAAAGAGTTAATTACCCGTTACTTAGAAGAAACTCGAACCCTCACCATGAATTTTCTAAAGACTGTGGAAGCTGATTCAAGCAACTAAATTTTTTAATACGTGAAGTTAGAATTTATAAATATTTTGTAGAAATTAAATAAAAAAACAATGGCTTTTGGATTAAAGCCTACATGATATGCATACCTTCACGTGTAATTGCCTGAATTAGATAATGCGAAGTTATGAATTTCTTAGTAAAATTTTGGCATATAGAACACCCAAAGGTCTCAGAGCATATAGCAAGGTATTCTTAAATTTGCTGCCAATAATATTTACACCTCACTTTACGTGAATGGTAACGCAGTGTTGTAAGACGTGGTCTCCCATCTCTTGAAGCGCCAGTAAGACGTCTACCCAATTATGTGAGGCGCTTTTACCATGACTTTGAGTATCA
>JABGVR010000122.1 GCA_018645985.1 Hellea sp.
TCCTTTTTCGAAAGTATCATTAGCTGTTGCTTCTGCCTCTTTAGCTGCTTTGATACCATGCAGCATTGTTGTGACTTCATTTGCCAACCGAATTTTAGCTTTGTTAATATCGGCACCGGTTAGTTTTTCAATACTGTCTATTTCGTCTAGTGGTAAATCTGTAAAAAGCTTAAAAAACTTAGCAACATCGGCATCGTCAGTATTACGCCAGAATTGCCAATAATCATATGGGCTTTTTGAATAACTATCTCCAAGAGAGGTATCAGAGTTGAGCCATACCGCTCCATCAGCTGTCTTACCCATCTTTCCTCCAGATGCTGTTGTAATTAATGGTGTTGTAAAACCGAAACATTGAGTACCCGACATTCTTCTTGTTAGGTCAATACCGCTTGTTATATTACCCCATTGATCTGAGCCACCAAGTTGTAATGTGCAGTTATATCTTTTATTTAGTTCAACAAAATCATAGCTTTGTAGTAAGGGGTAGTTAAACTCTAGAAAAGTCATTGGCTGTTCATTCTCAATTCGCCTTTTTACAGTTTCCATTGCGATCATCCTATTTACGGTAAACAGTTTTCCCACATCCCTTAAAAAATCTATATAACCCAGACCATCAAGCCAATCACTGTTATCAACTATTACGGCACTATTAGGACCATCAAATTCCAAATATTTAGAAAAAACTCTTTCAATACCTTCTTTGTTCTTTTTTATTAAATCGTTAGTTAATATCGGTCTTGACTTGTCTTTGTCAGACGGGTCACCAATTTTTGTGGTACCTCCACCAAGTAGTATTATTGGACGACCACCTGACTTTTGTAGTTGACGCAGCATCATTATTTGAACCAACGAGCCAACATGCAAACTTGGGGCAGTGCAGTCAAAGCCAATGTAGCCTGTCAAATTTTCTTTGCTTGCTAAACTGTCGAGGCCTTGTGGGTCCGTGCACTGATACAAAAACCCTCTTTTTGTAAGGTTTTGCATCAATTTTGATTGATATTCATTCATGTTTCTGGCCTAACTATATCTTAATGTGTCCTAGCAATACTAATTGCTAAGTTAAAGAGGTAAGTTCAGAACAAATGGATTATGTGTCCCTAGGCTTAATGAGTGGAACCTCGTTGGATGGAGTAGATGCAGCTTTTTTGTATACGGACGGTGAAAGAATTCATGAATTTGGACCTAGTTTATGTATTCAGTACTCGCCCAAGGAAAGGTTAATTTTAGAGCAAACTATTCAGTCTGCTTTAAAGTGGAATTTCATAGGCCAGCGACCCTCTATATTTGAAGATGCAGATAATATTATTCTCAAAACTCATAAGCTTGCTGTTGAGCAATTATGTGAAACTAATAAGTATTGGTCTCGACGCTTAAGCCTCATAGGTTTTCATGGCCAAACAGTTTTGCATCATCCGCCGCAGGATGGAAAAAGGGGGCAAACATTGCAGCTTGGTGATGGAGAAAATTTAGCGAAAGCACTAAATTTCCCTGTCTGGTATGATTTTAGAAGCAATGATATTGCAAATATGGGGCAGGGTGCTCCTTTAGCTCCAATTTACCATAAATCACTTGCATTATATTCTAAATTGAGACTTCCCACGGTTATTTTGAATATAGGTGGTGTGTCTAATCTAACTTTGGTATCAAAAAATAATGATATCATAGCTACTGATACAGGACCGGGAAATGGCCCAATAGATAACTGGATACATCAAAACGGTTTGGGCCTTTATGACCCTTATGGCCAATACGCATTGGCGGGCAAGGCTGACTATGCACTGGTAAAAAAATGGTTGGGGTATATTTTTTTTAAAAAAAACATACCTCGCTCTGCTGACCGATATGACTTTGATGTAATAAATGATATAAAAAATTATTCAGTAGAAGACGGTGCAGCAACATTAGTGGCCTTTGTTGTCGAGGCCATAGCAGGTGTTATAAAAGAATTTAAACAAAACCCAGTTGAAATGATTGTTTGCGGCGGTGGTAGGCATAACAAAGCCATAATTTCTCTTCTAGGCAGCAAACTTGATATAAAAATCAGCACTACTGAAAAGGTTGGTTGGATATCTGATGCTGTAGAAGCCCAAGCTTTTGCTTATTTAGCAGTGAGGTCTCAACTTGGCCTGCCTATCAGCTTTCCAACTACAACCGGAGTGAAAGAGCCGCTGACGGGTGGAAAACTATCTTTACCAAATTCACAGTAAGCGCTTGCGAATTAAAAGGGTTGTCCTGACACGTTCAATTGCTTGAAGGCATACTGAAATGCA
>JABGVR010000123.1 GCA_018645985.1 Hellea sp.
GCACCACATTGCGTCTCGGCCGCACCATCATTTTGTTTAAAATGCTGAGAAACACTAACGCTTAATTAATAGGATGATTTCGTGAATTGACGATGTTCATTTCTCGCAGGAGGGCATCGGCCTTATCCACTTTCTCCATAACCCAAAGCATATAGCGGCTATCGACGTGGATAGAGCGAGTGGTGCGCGGGTCGAAGTCCCAATCTGAGTTAACGCTTTCAATTGTACCGTCGAAGAGCAAACCGACAAGTTCACCACGTGCATTCAGGGTTGCAGAGCCTGAGTTTCCGCCTGTTGAATCAAGATCTGTTAGAAAGTTCACTGGAACGGATTTAATTGATTCCAGCTCATAACTACCATATTTCTTAGCCTTTATTAGGTCAATTTGGGATCGGGGTGAATTAAACGGATCTTCTCCAGTATCCTTTTCCGTAATACCTTCCAGAGTCGTGAAGGGGTCATAGCGCATCCCGTCTCTGGGCGAGCCCCCTAGAACATTTCCATATGTCACGCGCAAAGTTGAATTGGCATCAGGATAGGCCGTGAGGCCCTGATCTTTTTGCCAAGCGATAATGGCCTTCATGTATTTTGGCTGGAGAGCTGCACGATGACCCGCCCGGTCTTTACTGGCCGCTTCAATGGCAAGTTCATGGTCGTAAAGTGCCACTGCGAGGCGTATAAAAGGATCTGCTTTAGCTTCTAATTCCGTTGGTGTCGCTTCCATCAAGCTAAGTCGTGTGTCGAGTTCATCCAGTTGTGTTGCCGAGTAATAATTGTCCAGTTTAGCTGATAGCGCATCATCGCTCATACTGTCTTGGAGGCCTAAGGCGTCGTCTAAGGCGCTCACGCGTTCACCAGGAAGCTGAGTCATGTAACCCTTAAGAAAGACCATCCACTCCGCTTTGTCTACGGTTGCTTCATAGCGGCGGTCTATAGCGGTCATGCCTTGTTTCATGCGGTCCATATTCCGTTCTTGATAGCTACTTTCGCGCTCAGAATTAGGTTTCATACGTTCATGTGAAAGACGGTAAAGGCGCTGTGCAATACCAAGAAGCTGAGGACGTGTGGCATTGTTATACCAATAATTTGACCTCGTGGCTGTGGCGGTTTCTGCACTTAACACATCGAGTTTCTCAATTGCCTCGGCATATCCTGTATTAGGGGCATTGGCCGCGATCCAAGCATTGAGATCTTCTTCGCGTTTTGCACGTCGCTCGATGAGGTCAACGCGTCTTGCACCTTCTATCTGACCACTAAGGTTTTTGTTGAGATTGTTTAGTCCTGCTAAGCGTGAGGCATATTTAATGCGAGCATCACTGCCCGGTTTAGAAGCAGCTTCAATAGCTTGAATCCAGTTATCTAGTAAGGTCTGCCAAGTTGAATATTGCCAATCGAATGTATTCCTGACTTGTGCTAAACGCGTATAGCGGGATGTGTTTCCTGGGTATCCTGCAACCATGACGAAGTCCCCATCATCTAGACCCTCAGCGGAAACTTTCAAATGGTATTGTGGTTGGTACGGGACGTTTTTTTTGTTGTAATCCGCAGATTTTCCTTCAGGTGAAACATAGGCACGATAAAAAGCGAAATCACCCGTATGACGCGGCCATTGCCAATTATCGATGTCACCACCATATTTCCCGATTGATCCAATGGGTGCATATGTCAGGCGAACATCTTTGATCTCTAATTGTTTAACCAACTTATATTGGAGCCCACCATAAAATGATGCGACCCGGCAACGGTGGCCTTCATCCTGTTCACATTCTGCAACGACTCTTTTTCGGTTGGTATCAATCGCGCTAAAGCGATCTTTGCCAAACAAGTTTGATGATAAATCACCTGTTACCATGTCTGTCACATCTGTGAGTTCGACTGTTACATAAATCCTCGATCCGGGTGCTGCGGGGAGTTCGGCCTCAAAGTTATCTGCTAGAAAACCTTCCTCTAAATAATTCTTTTCTTCTGTTGAATTATACTGAATCGAGCCATAGGCGCAGTGATGGTTTGTCACGACGAGGCCTTGCGGCGAGACAAATGATGCTGTGCATCCACCGAGAGAAACAACCGCGCCCATTGGAAATCCTACTAGGTCGGAAATTTGACTGGGCTTCATTTTGAGACCTTTGGCGCGAAGGTCCTCCGCAATTTCTGGTAATTGGTCTGGGGTAAACATACCCTCAACGGCGTGAGATGCGGGTATCGACGTTAAAGCCAAAACTGCGTTGGTAAGTAATATATGTAGAAAGGACGGTTTAAACATTAATATTTCTTCCTATAAAAATTTTGTTGTGTATACACAATTTTAAACTCATAGCACCAGAAATATAATAGGAAAATCTGACAATGCACAAAACTTTAAATGATCAACTCAATTGGCGATATGCGACAAAAAAAATGGATCCAACGAGGACTGTAGCTCAAGAAAAAATTGAATCCATTATTGAAGCAATAAGGATGTCACCGACATCAAGCGGAACCCAGCCTTTTGAATTATTTGTAGTCACAAATAAAAATATACGGGAAGAAATATGCAAGGCTGCAAGTAATCAGACTCCTATTACTGACGGGTCTCACCTTTTAGTTTTCGCAGCTTGGGACAATTATACAGAAGCACGAATTGACGAGGTAGCAGATTTAAATGTTAAACTTCGAGGAGATTTGCCTTTGATTGGTCAATATTATGGTAATCTAAAATCTAATTATTTGCCTCGTGACGCCGAGATAAATTACGCCCATGCTGCTCGACAAGCCTACATTGCACTCGGAATTGCTATGGTTGCCGCTGCTGAGCAAGAAGTCGATTGTACACCAATGGAAGGGTTTTCTCCTGCCATGGTCGATGAAATTTTAGGGTTGAAGGAACGGGGGCTACGTTCTGTTGTGCTTTTGCCTCTTGGTTACCGTGATGAAGAAGGTGATTGGTTACTAAATATGGCTAAAGTTAGAAAGTCGCGTGAGACTATGATTACTTTCGTTGATTAGGAGGTTTTTGTCGTTTATTCGAATTTTTTATGAGCACGCGACGCATTTTAAATCTTTTGGTAATCCTATAGTTTTTGATATCATTTCTAATCCTTTAAAAATGAATATTTTTCCGTTTAGTGTACTTCCAGCCTGTGTAATAATTTTTATGGCTTCTAATGCCATAATGGAACCTACTATGCCTGCTGTCGCCCCGATCACACCTAATTGACTGCAAGTTTCTGCATCGGGTGGTATTTCTGGTACAAAACATCTATAGCAAGGGCTATCCTTTGTACTTAAAAAAGTACTCACTTGACCATCAAACCTACTTATTGCGCCTGATACTAACGGTATTTTTAAATCTAAGGCTAAGTCATTAATTGTAAACCTGGTTTCAAAGTTATCGACACAATCTATTATTATATCGTGGTCAAGTAAAATATTTTTCGCATTTTCCTTATTAATTCTTTCGTTAATGACCTTGCAATCGAGGCTTGGGTTGATAGCGATCAGTCTTTTCGAAAGAGATCTAGATTTTTCTTTACCTACTGTAGAAGTTGAAAACTGTATTTGCCTTTGTAAATTAGAGGTTTCAACACAATCATTATCTATGATAGTCATACTGCCGACGCCTGCAGCTGCTAGATACATGCTGGCAGGTCCGCCTAAACCGCCTGCTCCTATTATGGCTATTCGTGCTTTTGATAATAAATTTTGGCCTGGCCCCCCAATCTCTTTTAAAACTAGTTGGCGAGAATAGCGTTCAATGTAATCATCATCCATTAAGAATTTTTTCTCTCTATTATTTTTACTTATTGGGTTCCAGTCGAACCAAAACCACCTTCACCCCTTGCAGTTTCAGTAAGTTCATTAACTGATATGAACTCAGGTTGTGTGATTGGTGCAATAATCATTTGTGCTATTCGTTCGCCTCTTGAAATTTTAAACGGGACATCACCGTGATTAATTAGGAGTACTTTGACTTCGCCTCTGTAATCTGCATCTATTGTACCTGGCGTATTCAAACAAGTCACTCCATGTTTATAAGCAAGACCGGACCTTGGTCTTATTTGGGCTTCATAGCCTGCAGGTAAAGCCATTGCGAGCCCAGTTGGCACTAAAGCTCTAGCGCCTGGATGCAGTATCAATGGTGCATGTTCCTCTACTGCGGCACGTAAATCTGCCCCAGCCGCTAGAACTGTTTCATACTCTGGTAGTTTTAAGTCCCCAAAATGAACAAGTTTTTTGATTTCAACTGATAGCGTCATTGAATAATCTCCGTGTTATATTTTATTACCTATTATCTGTAGATTCGGTCTGAGTGTCATTACATATAAAATAGTCTGATAGAGATAACTTGTTTTTATTCTTGTTTATTTTTTTCTTTTTCAGAAAAACCATGTGACTGAGAATTGAAGAAATTAAGATTGATTTTTATTTTTTCTATATCTTTATCTGATAAATCAGGCCCACTATAAGTATAATTAAATTTTCCATTTTTATAGTAAATTTTCGTAATTCCTGAAGAAGAGCTATCAAAATTTTGTGATAATATAAGCGGTACTCCTGATTTGAGAATAGCATAGTCTATTCTTTTGGGAACAACATCCATGCGCCTACACATTAGTGCTCTAATCTTAAAACCATTGATAGTGCTTATTATTTTCTTATCCTCATTATAAATACTTTCGATAAAATTTATAGCCGGATAAAAGCTCGCAACTTCCATCATTTGTTTATTATCTCCAGGATTATATTTTTCCATAATCACAACTTCGCAATCAGCTATATTATCTGCATGGGATAGGAAAGGTATAGATGCTAACAGAAATAAAAGTATAAATCTCATATCACTTTTTGAGCTATCTTGTGAGCTAGTTTTTCTGCACATTCTTGTTTTGTTAATTCAGGCCAAGTTTCAATCTTATTTTCCGTTATAACAATCATTTTGTTGTTGTTGCCACCCATCACATTTCCTGAAACGTCATTTGCAATTATCCAATCACAATTCTTCCGGCTTTTCTTTTTTGTAGCGTTTTCAATTATGTTGTTAGTTTCTGCCGCAAACCCGATAACAAATTCAGGACGACTTTTAGAATTTGATATTGTTTTAAGTATATCAATGTTGTTTTCTAATTCCAGAGGAGCAGGGGCATTTCCATCTTTTTTCAGTTTTTTATCGGAACAAGATTTTGGACGCCAATCTGAAACAGCAGCCACTGATATAAAAATATCTGCTGGGAGTGATGACTGACATGCCTGAAGCATTTCTTTGGCAGTCGTTACTTTCACGAGCTTTACTAATGGTGGTGCATCAACGTTTACTGGACCAGAGACTAAGGTTACTTTTGCGCCTAAATTAGAGACAGCTTCTGCTAGTGCATAACCTTGTTTCCCTGAGCTTTCATTGGACAGATACCTAACGGGGTCGATAGGTTCTTGAGTTGGCCCAGCAGTAATTAATATTGATTTTCCGGTTAATGACATGGTGGGCTCTTTGTCAGTATGCTTTTCCGCTATTTTTAGTGTTGAAACAATTGCATCAATTATTTGTTGCGGTTCAGACATTCGGCCATGACCTGTCTCGCCGCATGCCATTTCTCCTATATCGGGCCCAACGAAAAGTGCTCCGTCATTTTCAAGTGTTTTTATATTACGTTTTGTGGCTTCAGCTTCCCACATGCGAACATTCATAGAAGGAGCATAAAGTACTGGTTTATCTGTTGCTAGAATTGTGGTTGATGCTAAGTCATCAGCAATTCCATTTGCAGCTTTTGCAATTAGATTTGCTGTTGCGGGAACAACTGCTATCAAATCTGCTGAACGCGATAATTCAATATGCCCCATCTCAGTTTCATCAGTTAGATTCCATAAGTCTGTGTAAACTTTATTACCTGATAAAGCCCCAACAGATAGAGGAGTCACAAACTCACTACCACCTTTGGTCAGAATAACTTTAGATTTAATTCCGATCTTAGTGAGATCACGTATGACGGTTAATGCTTTATAAGCAGCTACTCCGCCAGAAATGATCAGCAATACACTTTTCTTCATAATCTATCTTCGGGCTATGTTTATTTTAGATATTTGCGTTTAGCAGGTTTTAAATACTTAAATCCATCAAATTATAATCTTTAAGCTCGGCCATTGAAGATTCGTTCCAATCAAACGCATTTAAATTATCTGACAATGGTATGTAGTTGAAAGGCGTTTCATTAGGAAAACGCTTTTTTCTGGCATTAATTGCCAATGCTATTACTTCGGAGCGTTTGTTTATATATTCTGAATCCATGATTTTTGCCTCTGCATGAATTCCTGCCCCTTTGACATTCAAAACGGATGATCTTTTGTGGAAACCAAAATTAACTGTAACCCGGGTTTCAAAACCTGTATTTGCAAATGACCCGTGAACCACTTGTCTGTTATTAATAACCACGTCGCCAGGATTGCAAATAATTGGGACTGCGTCGACGAGACGTTCACAACCAGATTTTTCAACCATACTCACAATATCAGCTCTGTCGTGCTTATGACTGCCGGGAACCACCCAGACCCCATTTACAGCAGTGCTTCCATAAATTTGTCCCATAAAGTTAAAGCCATGGATGTTTTCATCAAAGTTTGGACTGCCCCAATGGGTATCCCCGTCTTGA
>JABGVR010000124.1 GCA_018645985.1 Hellea sp.
AGCTCTCTATATTAGGTTATTAATTGACTTATTTTATGAATTAACAATCATTGATTAGGGAGTATATTCCTTGCAAATTATTTTTTTTAAAAATTTCAATATATTAAAATATAGTTTCTTGGTTTTATCTATTTATCTAACAGGTTGTTCCTCTTCGATTTATTCAAACTCAGACATCACCTACAAAGCCAGTAAGCCTAATTCTTATACTGGGGATTCATATACCCTCTACAATAATCAAAACGAGCAATTTAATCCAGCTTTTGTAGATAGAGCTCTTTACAGTCACCAAAAAGTTGGGAAACGATATAAGGTAATGGGTAAATATTACACACCTAAACATGAACCTTATTATGATGTCGAAGGTATTGCATCATGGTATGGCGATAAATTCCACGGAAAGCCAACCGCCACAGGTGAAATTTATAATCAGTATGATTTAACTGTTGCACACAAGACATTACCTTTAAATTCTTTGCTCTATGTCACCAATTTAGAAAATGGAAAGTCTCTAATGCTTCGTCTTAATGATAGGGGGCCTTTTATTGGAAATCGCATTATTGATTTGTCATCAGCTGCAGCAAAAGCTTTGGGTACAACTGAAAAAGGTTTGGCTAAAGTTAGGGTGCAATATGCGGGGCCAGCTAATAAAAAAGATATACGCTAGCTGCGTTTTTGGTTGAAAATAATTTATCTCCTATTTTATTATAAGATTGTTAGGATTTTCGTGTTTTACAAGTTAGTGTAAATTGATTCTTTAAAGGTCTGATGTGTTGCGGTTTATTACTTTCTTTTTTTTATTATTTTCGATATCTGATTACACTTCAGCTCAAAGCAGTAATTTTTATACTGAAGCCCCCCACGCCATAATAATGGATGTTACTACTGGTGAGGTTTTATTTGAAAAAGATGCCCGCGTTGCTATGTCACCAGCCTCTATGACAAAAATTATGACAGCACATATGGTATTTGATGCTTTAAAAGATGGTGTTATTGAACCGGATACCAAATACCTTGTCTCAGATGAAGCTTGGAGACGGGGGGGTGTGTCTTCTGGGTCTTCGACTATGTTTTTAGAAGCTGGTTCATCTGTTAGTGTCATGGATTTGCTACGCGGCATTATAATTCAATCTGGAAGTGATGCTTGCATTACTGTAGCTGAAGGTATGGCTGGAAGTGAAGAATTCTTTGCAAATCGCATGACCCTTAAAGCCAAAGAAATGGGTTTAAAAACAGCTAATTTTAAGAATGCAACAGGTTGGCCTCATCCTGAACATAAAATAAGTGCTTATGATCTTGCTTCTTTAACAAAGCAATCAATGCTTAGTTATCAAGATTATTTTTCAATTTACAGTGAAGGCGCTTTTACATGGAACGGGATTACTCAAAAAAACAGAAATCCTCTTCTTGGTAAATTTAGCGGAGCGAATGGCGTTAAGACTGGCAGTACGGAAGACTCGGGATACGGGTTAGTGGGTTCAGCTACAATAGGCGAAAATACGCGAATTATTGTTGTTAATGGACTGGCAAGTAAGTCCCAAAGATCGAGCGTAAGTCAAAAACTTATGCAAGCTGCTTTCAATCAATTTAAAGTTTATGCTCTCTATCAAAAAGATGATATTGTTGGTCAAATTGATGTCTACTTAGGGTCGAAGAATACAGTAAGTGTTATGGCTGAGAGCGATATTAATGTAGGTATGTATTATGGCGATAGGTCTAGCTTGAAAACAAAAATATCATACAAAGATGCAGTCGCGCCCATAATTAAAGGAACTCATGTTGCGGACTTGATTGTGTCGGTTCCTGGCAGAATTGACCGGATAGTTCCGTTATTATCTGCCGAGAATATTAACAGAGATTCACTATTAGGCATTGCTTGGTCTGTACTTAAAAACAAAATAAGAGGAAACTAATGACGGTTGGAAAATTTATAACTTTTGAGGGCGGAGAGGGAGCTGGTAAAACTACACAAGCCCAATTGCTCTGTAAGTCTCTTGAGACCGCAGGTGTTGAAACTTTATTAACGCGTGAACCTGGAGGAACGTTTGGAGCAGAAGCAATTAGAAATTTAGTTTTAGAGGGTACAGCAGATCGTTGGTCAGGCATGACCGAGCTTTTATTAATGTATGCAGCCCGTTTAGATCATGTGGAAAAGCTAATAAAGCCTGCTTTATCAAGGGGAGTCTGGGTTATCAGTGATAGATTTGCCGACTCGAGTCTCGCCTATCAAGGTTATGCTCGCGGTTTAGGTCCAGAGCGAGTTCAGTCGCTACACAACGCAGTAATGGATAATTTCGAACCTGATCTAACCATATTGTTTGATATAGATCCTATTCTTGCTCAAAAACGAGTGGAAACTAGAGGGGAGGACATGTCCCGCTTTGACTCGGAGTCTATTAATTTTCACAACTCATTGCGTGCTGCATTTTTAAAAATTAGCAATGAAAATGATCATAGGTTCTTTAACGTTGACGCAGCATCCTCAAGAGATGGTGTCCAGACAAGGATTTTATTTGCTTTAAGCCAGAAGTATCCAGAATTAGCTGGTAAGCTTGGCAGCAGTGCATAATAAAGAGACAGATAATCTTCCAGAGCCCGATTGTATTCCAGGCTGCCTTCACCCTAGAAGGACTTATGATTTAGTTGGACATGGAACTGCTGAAAAACTATTTATTAAATCTATAGATAGCGGAAGAATGCATCACGGGTGGCTTATAACTGGAGTTCCTGGTATTGGAAAGGCAACTTTAGCGTATAGAATGATTAGATATGCACTGGGAGGAAAACCCTTATTGCAAAATAGTTTAGATGTTCCAAAAACAGATATTGTAGCTCAAAAGCTTGAAAGTCTCGGGCATGGTAATTTTAAACTTATTAGAATTCCATATGATCACAAATCAAAAAAATTACGGACTGAAATTCCAGTTAACTCCATAAGAAAGCTTAGTGATTTTTTTCGCAGTACTGCCGCAGAAGATAATGCATTGCGGATATGTTTAATCGACTCAGCCGACAATCTAAATTTAAACTCTCAAAACGCTTTGTTAAAATTACTTGAAGAGCCGCCTGCTAGATCGCTAGTTATATTGCTTTCGTCATCTCCTGGAAGATTGCTCTCTACAATTAGATCCCGTTGTATAGGATTGTCGCTTAAAAGTATTAGTGATAGAGAAATTGAAACCTGGCTGTCTTCGCGGGTCAACGCCACTCAGAATGAAATAGATAGTGTGGTTTCATTGTCTCGCGGGGCACCTGGAAAGGCAATCTCACTATTTAATAACTTTGATAGAGTTATAAAGCCACTAGGTAGATATTTAAAAGGCCTATCAAATGTAAATAATTCCTTAGATTTCAATTTAATTAATGACTTAGCTCTAGCCAAGAATATATCGCAGAGAAAGTTATTTTGGGAGGCTTTACAAGACACACTGCATTCTCAGGCTATTTATAGCTGTACAGGTGATTGGAAGGGGGCGTTTGAGCCAATAAAAATAATAAAAACTAGTGACGAGTGGGAGTCACTTTGGAGAAAAACTATTGAAATGCAGCAACTTGAAATTAAATTAAATATGGATAAAAAGACAGTTCTTATCGATATTTTAAACGCAATTGGACCCTAAATAAGATGTTAGTTGATAGTCATGTTAACCTACATGGTGAAAAATTTTCGTGTGATATAGATGACGTAATTTCCCGAGCACACTTAGCGGGTGTAAGTACTTTGTTAAATATAGCATGCAAGGTATCTAACTTCGATAATGTAATTTCAGTTGCGGAAAAAGACCCAAATATATGGGCAAGTGTTGGTACTCATCCTCATTATGCTGATGAAAATCCGAATATAACCGCCGATGAATTGATTAAGTTATCACAGCATCCGAAAGTGATTGGTATTGGTGAAACTGGATTTGATTTTCATTACGGGTTAAGCTCTAAAGCAGACCAGATTTCTAACTTCAAAGCCCATATAATTGCGGCTAAAGAAACAGGGCTTCCTTTAATTATACATACACGCGATGCGGATGAGTTAATGCATAATACATTATCTGATGCAATCAAGAATTACGGTTTATTCAAGGCTGAATTACACTGTTATACTTCTGGTCCAGATTTAGCTAGATGGGCTTCTGACCAGGGTTTTTATTTTTCTGTTTCTGGGATTATAACCTTTAAAAATGCCCATGATGTTCGGGCTTTAGCAAGCGCGATGCCTGATGATAGAATAATGCTAGAGACTGATTGCCCTTATTTAGCACCGGTACCCCATAGAGGAAAGCGTAATGAACCATCATATTTAACCGAAGTCTGTAAAGAGCTGGCTTTAATTAAAGGTTGGACTTACAAAGAAACTGCACAAAAAACAACTGACGCTTTTTTCAACTTATTTAAAAAGGCAACAAAGTCATGAATCTAAAAGCTACTATACTAGGCTGTGGTTCTTCTGGAGGTGTACCGAGGGTTGGTGGTGATTGGGGTGTATGTGACCCTAAAGAGCCAAAAAACAGGAGAACCCGCTGTTCTCTTCTGATTGAATGCTGGTCCGGAGCTAAAGAACCTGCCATTGAAGAGAAAACTATCATATTGATTGATACATCCCCTGATTTACGGGAGCAGTTATTAGGGGCTAATGTAAAGCGTATAGATGCGCTTCTCTATACACACGATCATGCTGACCAAACTCACGGTATAGATGACCTCAGGGCACTTGCTTATAGAATGCGAAAAAAAATTCCAACTTACATGGATTTACATACTCACCAGCATTTATCGAAAAGATTTGATTATTGTTTTGAGGTACCTGACGGAAGGCATCATCCATCAATTTTAGAGATGAAGCCACTCATTAAGGAAGGAGAGAGTTTTATTGTTGATGGCCCTGGAGGGGAGGTCAATATCCAATCAATATTATTAAGCCATGGTCCCACCCCGTCATTAGGGTTTAAGTTTGCGAATAAATTAGCTTATTCACCAGATTTAAGGGATATTCCAGATAAAAGTATAAAGTACTTTGAGGGCACTCACACATGGATTATTGACTCACTTAGATACTTGGAGCACCCAACGCATTTCAATGCAGATAGAGCCTTGGAGTGGCTTGCTAAGACACGAACTAAAAGAGGCATCTTAACCAATTTGCATATCGATATGGATTATAAAAATTTATCTAATGAAATATTTGGAAATACAATAGTTGCATATGATGGTTTGGAAATAAATATATAATACAATGGTTTGAGTGAGTTATCTAATAAATTTATTGTTCCAGGACTTTAAAGTTGTTATACCTGGGCTAGCTTTAACCAGTCCAAAGCATGCTGTATTTAATTTTCTTTGAATATCAAT